>JAAXZI010000194.1 GCA_012719955.1 Phycisphaerae bacterium
GAGCTTGATGTCCCGGAGGGCAAGCTGGCCCCGGGCCGGCATCTGGAACGTGATGGGCGTCCGGGCGGCGCCTTTCTGCGCCGGGAGATCCTGGGCGGTAGTGGGCTTGTCGTCGGCGGGGAAGGCCACGGAAATAATGCGGTCCTCGCCCTGCATTTCGACGTGGACGGCCACCTGGGTCCAGGATCGCTGTTTTTCGCTGGGGGGCAGGTCCACGCGCTGGCCGTTGAGCACCAGGACGGCGCCCTTCGCCGGGGTGTAGTATTGGAAGGTCAGATCAAAGCAGCAGAACTCGCTGTTGGTCTGGGCCGTCACGTCGGATGAACCGCCCAGCACCAGTGCGCCGTCGGTCACCCTGGCCGGGCCTTTGATGTTCCAGCCGAAGGTGGTTTGGCCATCGAAGAGCAGAATCCAGCCCTCGGAGGCCTCTTCCATCGGCAGCGTGCCGAGCGGCGGCGGTTCCTCATCCGCCAGGAGGCCGGCGGGGGCGATGAACAGCATCGTGAGTGCAATCAGCGGGGAAAGTATTCGCCTCATGTGTCAGATCCTTTCGCGTCAAAAGCAGGGCCTAAACATACCCTGAGCCGGGCCCGATGTCGATAGTGTGCACATATGATGCCTGAGGCCACGGGATGGCTTCCTCCTCGCTTTGGACGGTCGGGCGACGGCTTGGTCGGGTAGGGATGCTGAGAGGATATTCACCCCCCGGCCCCGGGGAGCTATACTGTAATCAGGCACGGGGTGTGGGGGTTGCCGTTGAAACTGTTTGTGCAGCGGAGAGACCTTTGCCATGGCCAAAGCCCACGTGGACCCCTCGGAATTGCGGCGTTTCGCCCAGGACCTCAACCGGTTCAACTCGGAATTACAAAGCCTTATGGCCGGACTGAATGCCCGGCTGCGCAGCCTGGAGAGCACCTGGCGGGATCAGGAGCACAGGAAATTTGTGGATGCTTTTGAACAGACGATGAAGGTGCTGGGCGGATTCCTGGAGGCTTCGCAGGAGCATGTGTCTTTTCTGGGGAAGAAGGCGACGGTGGTGGAGGATTACTTGAAGCAGAGGTAAGAGCTGGGGGAAGGTATGCCGGTAAGCAGCGGCGCGCGAAGGGATTCCTGCCCCGGCCGGGCAAAGGTGGCGCCGCGGGCAGGAGGCCCATCTTTCGAAAGGCGGAACCGCGATGAATGGCATCAAGGTTCAATCGGTTGAGTCACTCAAGCTGCTGCGAGCGGCGCTGGTGCGCTTCAGGGAGTTGGCCCAGACCGTCTTGAGTGATGCGGATGGCGAACTTCAGCGCATGCTCAACTGGATGGAGACCGAAGCGGTCAGCCACTGGCAGGGGGAAATCCGCAAGCGGCAGGAGGCGTTGGCCAGGGCTAAGGATGCCTTGCGGGCCAAGAAGCTGTTCCATCCGGATGGGTTTAAGCCGTCGGTAGTGGATGAGGAAAAGGCCGTGCGGCTGGCGCTCTACCGGCTGGAAGAGGCCCAGCGGAAGTTGGCCGCCGTGCGGCGCTACGCGGTGATTCTGAGCAAGGAGGTCCAGCAGTACCACGGGCAGGTGCAGCGGTTCGGGAACACCGTGACCATTGATGTGCCCATTGCGGTGGGGCGGCTGGAAGCGCTGGTGCGGCATCTCGAGCGATACATGGCGGTCAAGCCGGCAGAGGCCGCTGCGGAGGGGGTGGCGGTTCAGGATTCGGGGTACAGTGGCGCGGACGTGGACGAGGGGCTTGGTTCCATGGCCAGGCCGGAGGGAAGCGAGGACAAGGAGACAGGGGGACA
>JAAXZI010000195.1 GCA_012719955.1 Phycisphaerae bacterium
AGGGCGCAAAGATTCAAACGATCAGCAGCGTGGAGACCAACAACCAGGCGGGTCAACGCGGACTCGAGCTCCTGATCATGGCGGCTCATGGCCCCCCGCCGCCGGACTATTGAGGAGCTCCGACAGGCCGAAGCCTGTTAATCGTCGGGATCCTCCTCCTCTTCAGTCAGGTCGGAGAATTCCTCGTCGCTGACGGGTCGAAACTCCACCTCGACGTCATCCGTCTCCTCCTCCCACAGGCCGCCCAGACCGTCGGGCTCACCGAAAACGTCCGCCTCGGAATCATCGCGATCGTCGGGCCAGATCTTGTCGGCCATAGGTCTGCCTCCTGCCTGAAGAAAGGGAATTCAATGGAACCGATTGGTCGCGCCGTGTCCGCTTGATCGGGTGCACCGCCGCTGTACGGGCCTTCGCGTCGGTCCCCCTGCATTCGGCAGTCCGTCAGCCACCGAGGGGCCGTTCACGTCATTTCGGCAGCGACGGGCACGTTCAGCACTGCTCAGAAGCAGTCACTCGCCCTTCCGGGACAGGGTGTTGACGGACACAGGAAACTGTATCTATCCCGCCATCGTAAAGTCAAACCCGCGACGGGTGGATGAAATTAGTCTCACTCGCGATACAATCTGGGACTTTTCCGCAACCATCCCGCCGCCTGGCGAAGTTCGGAACGACGCCGGCCCGCGCGGGTCTTGATATGTGCAAGAGGAGAAGGCGTGTTGGACGACAGTGAACGTCTGGTATCGGCCACGTGCCGTACCTGTGGGAAGCAATTAACCGCCGGCGAGTTCAGGTCGTGTCGCGGAATCGGCCACTATTGCGCCGCACACCTGCCGGTCTCAACGCAACAGTCGCGTCCGGCATCCTCCCGCCGCTCTACGGCTCCCCGGTCGGCAGCCGACCAGGGGCGACGCAACCGCCGGTTCACCGAATCCGGCGGCGTGGAATACCCCTGCAAGGCCCAGTTCGCTTCCGATGGTGCGATTCGCCGGGGCAGGCTGACGACCGAGCATGCCGCCTCAACGGAAGGCAACGCCGTTTTCGTCATCGACGACATCCCCTACAGTTCAACCGAGATCGTCACGCTGTTCATTCGCGACCCTGACGGCCGGCGGCTGGCTATACGCAGCGGATTCAACTGTCACGATTGATACGGCCGGCAAGCGGCAGGTGAACAAGCAAGAACGCCCGGGAAATGGCGAGCGCGGCTCCGCCGCGCCCTAGCTCCCTGCCCTCAACTCTCTCTGGGATAGATGCTTACGGATTACCCCCCGTCGGCTTGGGCTTCGACAGGGCTCATGGAAGCGGCTGCGACGGTTTTCTCCACGCGATCGTCGCGAACTCGCAGGCCCGAAACCAGATCGGTGCCCCAGGTGAGACAATACTCACTGGCCCGATCAGTGAGGACTTCGAGCTCATAACGGCCGGGAGCCAGCCCGCGCAGGTAAATGTGCTCGACGTTGTCCACTCGCGAGATGCTGGCGTCAACCAGTGCCTGGCGCGTTGAGCCGTTGACGGCATACAGCCGCAGATCGATGTTCGGGAGGACGGACGAGAACCTCAACGGCAGAGAACTCGCGACTTCCACCCGGCGGTTCCAGACGGCCAGGATCGATATCTGTCGGGCCTGGCAGCCACGCGGGATCTCGAAGTAATATCGACGACTTCCGCCGGCCGGCAACGCCTCATAGTCCCAGCCGGTCAACGGCACGGTACCGGACTCACTGGCGTTACACTCGCCGGCCGCAAGGATACGGTAGCTGTTATCGATGTTCAGCTCGCCAGCCCCGTAGCGATAATCCAGCGGAACGGAGCCATCGGTGCAGGGACAGGCAAAGCCTTTGCGCCAGTCGGGCCACTCGTCCTTGGTCGCCCCGCCCATCAGGAGGGCTTTGACCAGCAAGGTCCGCGCGGGGCGCTGCTGCAGGACGGGCAGGTCGGCGAGCGCTTTCATCGCTTCGCAGCCCTCGAGTAACAGTGCGCCGGAGGCCGCTACTACCGGCGTCGCCCAACTCGTGGCGCTCAGGGGAGCGACCAGGTCGGGCTTCACCCGTCCGCCGCCGTCGATGGTGGTCGCTCCGCGGCTGGCATTGGCATTGGTCAGGCCGACGCTGACCACGTTATACGCACTGCACACCAGCCGGGGAACAGCCGTGTCAGAGCCGTTGTTCAACCCCGCCGCCACCAGCACGCCATCGCGCTGGACCATGTAGTCCACGCGCCGCAGGGCGTCGGTGTCCATAGCCACGGAGCCCAGCGTTCCCACCCAACTGTGATTCTGGACGCGGTCGGTCTCGAACACCGGTTCGGCGTTCGAACTGACCCGCAGGATCTGGTTCACCCAGGCGTTGGCTTCGTAGATGTTGGCCGAACGAATGCCGCACGCCGGGCTGCTGCCCACTCCAAAGTAATGTTGCCCCACGATAGTGGCGTGAGAGGAAAACCCGCCCCTGCCGCTGCGAACGTTGATCGAGCGGCCAGCGAAGTAGGCGTTGCGGCGATCGGGAATGTAATCGCCGTCATCCACGGACATCTCGACCTGGCTGACGCCGATGCTCTCGCCGGTGGGCATGGATTCGCCCAGCCGGGCCTGAAGCCGAGCCAGGCCGATCTCTTCGCGCCAGCCGGCTAGAACCGGGCTCGACAGGCTGGCCATGATGACAATGGCGAGAACCAGGCAGACAACGGTCAGGGGAGATAACCGGCGGCAGGATCGGGTGCGGCCAAGGAGGGCGTCAGCAGCATGAAGCCTATGGTCCATCAGGAACTGTCCCTGGAGTCCTGCCGGGTCAGTCTTCGTCACCTGCCGCATACCGGGGCGGCGACAATTTCAGCCTGATCACGCGCGGGCAGAATCCCCTCTCGCATCCACCTCGAAACCGCGCGTGGGGCACTTCAGCAATCCAGCCAAAGCCCCCGGAAGCCGCTGACCTCCTCTTCAACTGGCGTAAATATATGGCGTTATAAAACGTTAACCAAGGAGGGCAAATACCCCAATGGCTGTGATTCATCACAAAGCCGGACAGCAATATTATATCTGATAATGATCGACCGGGGCCGAGCGACTCTAACGCCTGTCTGATTCTTTTCCGGTCCTTTTGCTCCAATATCGGGCATCTACTCTAATCCTAGCTGCTGGTCTGACTTCGAGTTACGCCTAGAATGCCCTTATGCGGACCCGATCAGAGGCACGCAACTCAGGAAGATTCGCAACCTGCCACAGCCCGGCGGTTATAACGAAATAAGCGGGAGGGTCACGGTCCGCGCCCACGGTGCGGACACAGCCCGACAAAAACGCAGGAGCTCCGACCCAATCAATGACAATTCGGAGCTGGAGAACCAAGTTGTGAGTGTTGGGGAAATCCTCTTAGAGCGTGGCAAGATCAAACCCGAGCATCTTCAGGCCGCCCTGGCGGCGAAGAAGAGCTCAAACGAGCGCATCGACCGCATTCTCGTGCGCATGGGCCTGGTGGATGAAAAAGATGTGCTCGAGATCTGGGGCGAGCAGATGAGCATCGACGTGATCGATCTGAGCCAGGTTCAGATCGATCCCGAGCTGTTCAAGCTGATGCCCCAGCGTCTGATACACAAGAAGGGTCTGCTGCCGGTGGACAGGGTGAATGGCACCCTGCGCGTGGCCAGCGCTGACCCGTACGACATCAGCGCTTTCGACGAGCTGCGCATGGTCACCGGCCTGCGCATCGAGCCGGTGCTGGCCAGCGAGTCCGAAATCCAGCGTTTGATCCGCCAGCATTTCGGAGTGGGCAGTTCCACCGTCGATGAAATGACCGAGGAGGAGTCCGACAGCGGCAGCGTCGAGCTGCTCAGCGACTCGGTGGACGAGAACGGCGATCCCATCGAGCTGGCCCAGGAGGCCACCGTCGTCAAGCTGGTCAACGAAATCCTCCAGGAGGCCCTTCGCGACAAGGCCAGCGACATCCACATCGAGCCCTACGAGGACGACCTCAAGATCCGTTACCGCATCGACGGCGTGCTCCAGCAGACGCCCGTGCCCCCGCAGATCCGGCGCTTCCAGGCGGCCATCATCAGCCGCATCAAGATCATGAGCAATCTCAACATCGCCGAGAAGCGCCTGCCGCAGGACGGCGGTTTCAAGGCCCGCATCCACGGCCGGGAGGTTGACTTCCGTGTGTCGGTCATCCCGACCGGCTTCGGCGAGGCGGTCGTGCTGCGTATTCTGGACCGGCAGTCCATCAACCTGTCGCTCCAGCAGCTCGGCATGGACAACGAGGTGCTCGAAAACTTCCAAGCCCTGATTAACCGCCCGCACGGCATCGTGCTCGTTACCGGTCCGACCGGAAGCGGTAAGACCACCACGCTGTACGCCGCCTTGCACACCATCGTGTCCGACGAGATCAAGATCCTCACCATCGAGGACCCGATCGAATATTACCTGCCGGGCATCAACCAGGTGCAGGTCAGCGAGAAGATCGGCCTGGACTTCGCCCGGGCCCTGCGTGCGTTCCTGCGTCACGACCCCGACGTCATCCTGGTCGGCGAAATTCGTGACCGCGAGACGGCCGAGGTGGCGATCAACGCCTCTCTGACCGGCCACCTGGTATTCAGCACCCTGCACACCAACGATTCGTGCACGGCCAACACGCGTCTGCTGGACATGGGCGTCGAGCCGTTCCTTGTCTCCAGCTCGCTGGATGGCGTGCTGGCCCAGCGTCTGGTCCGCAAGATCTGTCCGCATTGCAAGGAGGCCTATGAGCCCGATCTGGCCGCTCTGCCCAAGGACTTGGTGCTCGAACCAGGACAACTCCTCTACCGGGGCCGCGGCTGCCGCGAGTGCCGCAACATCGGCTACCGTGGCCGGCTGGGCATCTTCGAGCTGCTCATGATCGACGACGAGCTGCGCGAGATGATCGTTCAGCGGGCCTCGGCCGGACGCATTCAGCAGGTGGCCCTCAAGCACGGCCTCAAGCTGCTCCGCGAGGACGGCTGGGGCAAGGTTCGGGCCGGCCTGACCACGCCGGAGGAAGTGCTCCGGGCCACGAAGGTGTAGCGAGTTGCGGACCTCGGAGTGCGGATTTCAGATTGAGTCAATATGACAGCATCTGCAGCGGCCGGCATCTCTGCCGGCCGTTCCTGCATATGGAATCCAAACAGTCAGCCAGCCCAGCCTCCGGCCGGGCGCCCGGACCACCGATACGTTCGGTCGGAAACGGTCGATTCTCTATTCGCCGCCTTCAATCAACGGCGCATCCTTGCCCCACCTGATTTTCACCTTCGACAGAAACCACGACTTGCCATGGTCGTTGTTACCCTGGAAGAAGAGGTAAGTGGTGCCATCCTCGTCCGTGAACGCGTATGGATGTCCGGACTCACTCGAATTCCATTGCCCGCTCTCGCCGTTGGGCATGAAGGGATGGGAGAAACGCCGCTTCCACAAGACTCCGTCTGAACTGACCGCGCAGCCGATCTGCTGAGGCTCATTGTTGTAGCCTCCGGCATAAAACATCCAGAGCTTGCCCCCGTGCTTGCACAAGGCCGGGGCCTCAATGCAGTTCTTCTCCCAGGGCAACTCCGGCTTGAGAATCGGACCGTCAGAGTTGAGCTGCTTCCATTGCCCGCGCGTGAAGTCCGAGTCAATTGGAGCGGCGGCCACCCCCAGCATCTGGACTTTCATGCTCGGGTCGCGAGTTGCGTAGAAAAGCAGCAGCTTACCTTCATGCTCAACGACGTCCGCGTCGATCGCCCGCCCGACGGTCCAGTGTCCGGAGGGTCTGAAGATCGGATTCGTGGGATTCCTGGTGAAGTTGAGCCCATCATCCGACCATGCATGACAAATGGCGTCGTTCTTTCCGTTGCCGTAAGTCTGATAGAAGAGGTGAACGCGTCCCTTGAGGACAATGGCCCCGGGAGCGCAGAATCCTTTCTTCTCGCATTCCTGAGCGATCTTCAGTTCTCCGGCCTTCTTCCAGACAACGAGGTCTTTGCTCGTCGCTATGCCGATACGCCATCCTTCGACGGTCTTGCCCGGCGGAACGGAATAGTACAGGAAGTACTGATCTTTGAACCGGACAACGGCGGGATCTTTCGCAAAAGGTCGTCCTCTCGATGTATCGGCAAACATCATCACGCCGTTCTTCACGAACGCCTCAACATTGACCTCCTGCCGGTCTGCTCCCACCGGACTGATGATAAGACCCAATAGTACCGCGCCTATGCTTCTCATCACGCAACTCCCTTTCGATCTCCCTGCCTTCCCGGCTTGTCACGGCAATGCTTACTCAACACTCTGTGTCTGCGCGCGTCCGTGGGTTGCAGGAGCGGTACGGATGATCCCGGCAACCGCTCGGCGATGATGCGATTGCCCTCGCTGGTGTAGTGATATTCGTCCAGGTAGGCGTCGCCGTTGAAGTTCGCGAAGACGTCGGTCAAATCCACGACCACGGCGCCGGGCACGTCCAGTCGGGTGAGGGCTTCCTGCATCCGGGGCCAGAAAGTACGGAAATGCGGCGATGCCTCGCCCCACATACTGACTTTCTTTTCCTCGGTCTGCGTCAGCGGCTTGCCCAGGTGAATGATCGGTTGAAGCCCCAGGAGGCACAGGCAGCCATCGTCCACGGCGGCCTGGGCCAGCAGTCTCACATGGCGAAGGAACTGATCAATGTAGGCCGGATTAACCGTGTCGGGCGATGAATGAATTCCACGAGGGCGACCCTGCAGGATGGTGGGGTCCAATGTCAACATCTGTGGGCGGGGACCTAACAGGGAATCAAACCGTCGATAGAGCGCGCTGCGCATCAGCAGACGTTCCAGGCTGAAGAAGGGCTCTGGCTCGGATGTCACCGGCTTGGCCAGGGGAATAAACGGGCTGGGCCCGGTCCCGCCCTGCCAGACCGGCCGCCAGTAGGCGCTTTCCTCAAATGCGAAGCGGGCATCATTCCGCCCACTCAACACGATCAGCACATCCGGGCGATAGGCGTGCAGCACGTGCAGATAGAGGTTCAGTTCGTGAAAGGACGTGTAATACGGCACGGCCGCGTTGATCACTTCATAGGCACCGTCGGGCAGGGAGCCATTCAGGATGGCCTCCATATGTGCCGTGATGTCCTGGCCATCCGGCACGCCCCAACCGAAGGCCGAGGATCCGCCGGCAAGTATGACGCGGGTTCGGCCAGAAGACTTTTGGAGAGGCACATCGGAGGGGCTGCGAAAGCCGTTGGCGTCAACTCGGACTTGACCACCCCAAAGATCGTACGTGCGGGAAGCATTGAGCCGGAAAGAGCATACTTCGTTTCTGGCCAGCAGGCCGGTGTGATCGAGCTCGGTGGTCATCCGCAGCGGCTTGGTCATTTCTGCCCACCGCCAATCCAGGTAGGCAAACAGGACCTCGGCCCCCAGAAGAACCACCGGGGTGAACAGGATGCTGATGAAGAAAACCCGCCGCCTTGCCGGGCTGCCCTCAGACCACCAGGCCAGGGCCTTGAACAGCACGGCCACGCCCCCC
>JAAXZI010000196.1 GCA_012719955.1 Phycisphaerae bacterium
CGTACCGGCCGTTTGCTCCAAGAACGGCCGGTACGGAGCCCGGCCGCTACAGAAGGCCTGCACACGCGTATTCACGACGCCTGCTCTGCCGGATACACCTTCACCTCCACCCGCCGGTTCTTGGCATGGTTCAGCGGATCGTTCGGATCCGCCGGCCGGTCCCAGCCCATGCCCACCACGGCGAACTGGTTCGGATCGAGCTTGTACTTCTCCACCAGCGCCTGCTTCACGGCATTCGCGCGATTATTGGAGAGCTCTTTGACCAGGCTCGTCGGCACCTGGCCCTTCATGGAGCTGTCCGTATGTCCTTCGATCACGATCCGCGCCGCCCCGAACTGCCCGGCCAGCTTGGCGATCTCCTCCAGCACGAAATCCACGTTGGGATCATACAGCTCCTCGACGTCCTTGCCGTCCCGCTGCCGGGTGACCTTCCGGTGCAGGTCCCAGCTATTGGGGAAGAAGTGGATGAATACCGTGTTCGTGAGGATCTCGCTCTCTCCCTGAATGGTGCTGGCCGCCGCGGGAGCGAACTGTACCCGGTACTCATCCTTCTGCGACGCGTATTTCTGCTCCTTGCCCAGCTTTTCGATAATGGAGAAGTCCATCACCTGATCGAACGGCACCTGCTGGTGGGTGATAACCCCGATCCGCTTGTAGAGGTAATAGGCATTCGACCAGATCCGCTCGAAGTTCGCCGGGTTATTCTGGTTGAGGAAGAACTGGTAATTCTCCGCCCAGTTGGTGCTGTGCGCGTCGCCCAGCATGCCCAGGGCCTCGCTGGGCGGAATGTTGTACCCCGCCGCCATCAGCTCAGCCGCCTTCTTGCGGTTGGCCTCCTCCTTGAGATCCTCCATGGCGTCAAAAATGCCCCGCACCAGGGCCTCGCAGATCCCCGGATGATCCTTGGCGAAATCGGCCCGGGCAAACCACACGTCGGCGATGAGCTTATTGGCCGTCTGCGTCGTGACCAGCATCCGGTTGCCCTTGACCTTTTCGAGGTTGTAAATATCCGGCGCCCACGACACGGCCGCCGCGATATCCCGCTGTCGGTTGAATGCCGCCGCCGCCTGGAATGCGTCCACCGTGAAGATCATCTCCACCTCCGACGGCTGCACCCCGCCGGCCACCAGCATGTTCAGCGCGAAATAATGTGAGGGCGAATTCTGCGCCAACACCATCTTCTTGCCGCGCAGATCCGCCACCGTCTTGATGGACTCGCGCACTACGATGCCGTCACCGCCGTTGGACCAGTCCACCTGCTGGTAGATGCGCGGCATGATCCGGCTGTCGCGCGGCTTGCCGCTCGCGTCCACGAAGCCTTCCATGAACAGCGGCACCATGTCCAGCGTGGCCCAGCCGATGTGCACCTCGCCGGCCGCGTACGCATCACGCATGCTGACCGGCTCGTCCATGAGCACCAGTTCCACCTTGAATTCCTGGCCGTCCGGCGTCTTCCACACCTTCCCGGCCTTCATTCCGTTATTGGCGAAAATGATCGGCGCCCAGCCGGCCCACACGTTCAGCGCGAACCGCACCGTGTTGTCCTCCATGGGCCGGTAAGCCGACGTGCCCTTCACCGCCGGCAGGCGCTCGGCCGGCTTGAAGGTGTATTCCTTCACCGTGGTCACGCCCTCTGAGTCCGCGACATTCTCGACCGCCTGCGGCAGCGTGATCGGCTCACCCCCGCCACCGCCGCCCGCCGGTTTGCCGGCCGGCGCGAAGATGTCGCTCCGCCACACCGCAAAGGCGATTAACCCCACTACCACCAACACCACCGCCACATAGAATGGTGCCTTCGGTTGCCCGGCCATGATTGTCTCCTTTAGCGTTTAGCGTTCAGCAATCAGCGTTGAGCAATCAGCGTTCAGCGATCAGCTTTCAGCGGTCAGCAGTCAGCTTTCAGCGGGTGAACGGGCTGCTGCCGCTCGGCGGGGGTTGCCCCGCTGACCGATCCGCAATCCACAATCGGCAATTCTGCGCTTAGCCCTGGAACTTTGTCTTCGGCCTCTGTGCATTCACCATGTACAGCATCTGCATGGCGTCGTAGGCCGTCAGCTCGCACAGCAGTTGGGTAATCTTCGCGTGCAGGGCATCGTCGAGCAACGGCTCGATCTCGCGCATGAGCGCCGTCACCCGTTCCTCCTGGGCCTTCAATTCGTCGTCGTCTACTTCTCCGTCCGCCACGCTGTCCAGGAAAGAAGTCAACCGTCGCGCATACTGATCGATCATCGGCGCGCCCGTCGTCTCATCCAGCCAACTCTGTCTCGCCATATCGCATTCCTCCGCTGCAAGCCAGGTCAACCGACCCGCCAAAAATCCCCGTTAAACCCCCGCTTCCACATTCTCACTTTCCCACTTCCAGTTTTCAGTTTTCAGTTCTCAGTTCTCAGTTCTCGAGCATCCCTAACCCCTCGTCCCTCGTCCCTCGCCCCTCAGCCCTCAGCACTCAGCACTCAGTACTCAGTACTCGGTCCTCAACCCTCGTCCCTAACCCTTCAACACCTGCTCAATCGCCACCATCCGCTCCTGCAGGCGCATCCGCCCGTCCGGCTGGGCCACGATCTCCCGCCATTTGGGCGGCAGAAACGAAAGCTGCGTACACTCCAGCACCGCCGCCAGCTCCTGCTTCTCTTTCTCCAATCCCTGGGCTGAGGGCACAAAGTCGTTCATGGCCTGCTCGATGTCTTCCCGGCTGATCTCCTTGCGGTCCGCCATCAGCGCCCGACGCTTCGCCGCCAGCACAATGCCCTCCACGTCCGCCCCGCTCAGGTGTCGGTCGGCCTTCACCTCCGGCAACGCCTCCGGGGCCAGCCCCGCCTTATTCTTGCGGGCCATGACCAGGAACATCTCCCGCAATTCCGCGTCATCCTGCGGATAAAACATGGGAATGTGCACTTCCGCCCGCCCCTGGCGCTTCAGGTCGATGGGCAGCCGGTCCGGCCGGCTGGTCAGCAGCATCCAGATGATCCGGCCACGATAGCGCGTGTCGCCCATCTGGCTGGCAATCATCGAGAACACTCGGCTGGACGTGCCCGAGTCGCCCTCCGCCTCGCGCGTACCCAGTGCCGCGTCAGCCTCATCAATGATCACCACCACCGGCCCCAGCGACCGCAGCACGTTGAGAATCTGTTCGAGGTTGCCCTCCGTCTCACCCACGTACTTCGACCGGAAATTCCGCAGTTTTACGCACGGCAGGCCGATCGAGCCCGCGTAGCACTCGGCCAGAAAGGTCTTGCCCGTGCCCACCGGCCCACACAGCAGGTAGCCCATCGGCGCGGCCTGCAGCTCGCCCTTGAGGATCAGTGCCGCGTCTTCCCGCAGCCGGTTCTTGGCGGCCTCCTGCCCCACCACCAGGTCCAGCGTATGCGGCGGCTCTACGAACTCCACCAGCCCCTGGCATTGCCGCTCGATCATGCTCTTCTTGAGCTGCCGGAACCCCATCGCATCCAGCCGCCGTCCCGTCTGCCGGGCCTGCGACAAGACCACATTGAGATTCACCAGCGTCAGCCCGTTGGACAGGTCGGCCAGCGTCTCCGGGGTGAAATCGGCAAGCCGGGCGAAATCCTCCCGCCCCGCCAGCCACCTGACGAAACTCTCCCGCGTCGCCCGGTCCGGCAGCGGCACCTCAATGGAAGCCACGTACGGGCTGGAAATCAGCCGGTCGTTCACTTCGGAAAGCTTGGCGGCGATCAGGCAGAACGCCATGTTCATCCGCTTGATGTACGGATTCTGGGCCCACTCCAGCAGCCGGACGAGATTGACTCCCTGCCCCCGGGCCAGTGACCCCAGATCGCCGGCCGGCACCAGGTACTGGGCATAATCCAGAATAATCGCAATGCTCTTGCGCCGCGCGGGATCCTCCTCCACCAGCATCCGCTCCAGGAACTTGTCCAGCAGCAGCAGGACGCTGTCCGGGTCGCGGGGCCAGGACGCCGGCGCCCCCATCCGCGAAGTCAGATATTTCACCATCTCCTTGAGCCGCTCGGCGTTTCCTCCCGCCACCGGCCGGAGCCCTCTGCCGAGGTCATATTCGAGGACGATATCCCACGACCCGAACACCTGGGCCGCCAGGAACTCCGGCAGATCGCAGTAACGCCCCCCGTCCGCCCCCGGGCACCCCACCAGGTCATGCACATTCCCATGCAGTACGAACAGCGAGGTCGTCTCGGAGAAGTACAGGTCCGCCAACTCCCGCGCCCAGGAGGGATACCAAGCCGGAAGGGACGAGGGACGAGGGCCGAGCCCCAAGTACTGAGTACTGAGTACTGAGTGGGCGGGCGCGGGATTTGGCACCGGGTTAGTCGGTTGCTGGTCTTGCATGGCTTGCGGATCCTCGTCTCGCACAGTCATCTCGTTTACGCTCCACCGATGCTCGCAATCCGCCGATCAGCCTGCCAACCTCCTGAGCCTCATTCATCAGCCGCCGAAAAGTGCCTTCGCTGATATAGGTGGCATCCAGCGCGACGTAAAGCTGCGATCGGAGCTCGCCACAGGAACCTTTCGCGATCGAAAGGAACTGGTGGAACTCGCTCATCCGGCCGCGTTCGAACCCCTCGGCAGTGTTCGACATGATGGAGACAGCCGCATCTCGAATCTGGTCCTTGAGGTGGAAGTCCCGAGCGAACGCGCCTTCGCTCGTCACTCGGTAGACCTCGGCGACCAACGCCCGAGCCTTTTGCCAGGCCACCAAATCCTCGAACCGCTCCACCTTCCCGCACATCACCGCCGCTCCCTCCCCCCCCACAGCACCTCAGCACTCAGTACTCAGTACTCAGCACTCAGTACTCAGTACTC
>JAAXZI010000197.1 GCA_012719955.1 Phycisphaerae bacterium
CCCCAGGCCCGCCCGGACCCCGGCAGTAATAAGCCACCATCCGGCCGCCAGCAGATCACCATCACCGGCAACAGCAGCCGCTGCTCGAAATGCCCGATGGCCATCAGATGGGCCCGGATGCCCAGCACGCTGCCGGCCACGAACAGCCCGGCGAACCGCTGCCCCGGCCGTAACAGTGTTGCCACCACTCCGGCCGCACACGCCAGCCGCAGCCAAAGTGAAAAATCCGCCGCGAACGGGTCGCCCAGCAGGACGCGCCGCAGGCCGTTCCACTGGTTGGCCACGATTTCCCGCGCGTCGTGGTACGCGAAAAGATACGCCGCGGGGGAGAGCGGTTCGCCGGCGTAGAGGTCCCGGGCGTACTCCGCCTCGGTGGGCATGGTCAGCCCCGGCGGCGCGCCCCGGCTGCGAAACTCGAGATTGGCGTGATACCGCGCATCCCGTTTCTCCAGGTAGAACGGGTCGCCGTAGGCCCGATACTGGTTCACATAAAATGGGGCCACGATCGCCAGGGGCAGGGCCAGCCCAGCCAGAATCCGCGGTAGGGGGGTGCGGGCCCGGATCAGTGCATAGCCAAGCAAAACCATCAGCACCGGCAGATCGGTATTGCGCAAGAGCAGCAGGATACCCGCGGTCATGCCGGCCGCCAGCGTCCGTTTCCAGGTGAACTGCCGCTGCTCGAACAGCAGCACCAGCACCGCCATCCACAGGCAGATGCCCAGCTCCTCACGCAGTCCCTGGGTACACAAGTCGATCAGGAAGGTGTCGGCCGCCAGCAGGCCGGCCACAATGACGCCCACCAACGGCTCGAACAGCCGGCCCATCCCCACGGCCACGGCCGGCAGCATCAGGATGCCGAACGCCCAGCTCAGGAGCCGCATGGCCAGGTCCCGGTCCACCATCAGCCGGACCAGCGGCGAATGCAGGGCCGGCCAGAGGGGGGACTTATAGCCGGCGGCAAAGGGGTTTGCGGTCGCCAATGCCTGTTGCTGGTAGTAGACCACGTCCGGCTGGAGGGGGCGGTCGGCGGTCTCGGCTATCTCTGCCAGCCGGTGGGATCGCCCGTAGATCCCCACGGCCGTCACCACGGCAATGGCCACCACGAAAGACCCGGCCGGCCAGGCCCGCCGGATCAGCACTTCCCGCCCGACCGTCAGGACCACGCCGATCAGCAGGGCGGTGACGGCCAGGTCCAGCCCCGTCTTCGCGTCCGTCAGGCACCGCACGCTGGCTACGACGACCATCGCGACGGCCAAGGCGATCCACCCCAGCCGGGCGGACCGGGCAGGGGGGACTGCCTGGAGCGCTACCCCCAGACAAGCGAGCATCAATGCGGAAGCGATGTCGAAAATGGCGATAGCAGTCACCGGAGCCTGGTGCCTCTGAACCAGCCCGGGATACAAGCGAAACAGCCGAAGGCCATAATCCCCTCGACCCGCCGCTTGCGCTCCGGGCTGGTATGCAACCTACGTTCTGCTCCCTCGGCCCCCGCCGTTCTCTTACCCCTCGCCCCTCGCCCCTCTAAAGCATTCCCGCCTGCTTGGCATATTCGAAGATGCCGCCGGCCTCGATAATGGGGGCCACCTCGCCCAGGGGCTTGAGCGGGTGTCGTTCGCCGGTGCGATGGTTGATCAACACGTTCTCGGCGGGCCGGATTTCCACGTCGTCGCCGGTGTGGATCTTCCCGACGAGCCCTTCGACCGACTCGTAGGGAATCAGGTACCCACCGTTCACGGAATTGCGGAAGAAGCTGCGCGCGTAGAATTCGGCCACCACCGCCTTGATGCCGGCCTCGGCCAGTGCCAGGGGGGCGTGCTCGCGCGAGCTGCCGCAGCCGAAGTTCTTGCCTCCGATCACGATGCTGAATTCGCTGCGCGTATTGGACGGGTCGGTCTGGTCCACGAAGGGAATGTTGCCCCCGGGCAATCCGTTCTGGCCCGCCGGAACGCCGCTCAGGGCGTATCGTCCGAACTGCCGGCGCTCTTCGGGGATGGCCGGGTTATACATCAGGTAATGGGCGGGGATGATCTGGTCGGTATCGATGTTGTCGCCCAGAACGTAAGCCTTGCCGCGGATGCTCTCTTCCATCGAAAAACCTCTCGTGCCTGTGTGGCAGTGCCTGTTTCAGCGGCGTCGCGTGCGACGCCATTTCAGCCGTGTGCTTCAGTTCGTCGCACGCGGCGGAGCTAAACAGTATAAAGTGGAACGGGCGAACCGGTAAGCCCGATTCGCCCGCGTGATATTACCTGCAACAACCCGCGCCCGCTACAGGGTTGAGCGCTTGTGCGGCCGGGTCCGGGGCAGCGGCTTGGTCCCGACCTCAATGATGGATTGCGTCTTGAGGATGGTGTAATCCGCCGGAAACGCGTGGAACGCCTGAACGTGCAGTTCCTTGTCCCGGGCCTCGAAGTCGACGAAGGAGAACGGCACGGGCGCGCCGTTATCGGCCCAGTCGTCGAACCGCACCAGCATCCCACGCGTGCTCGCGTAGTTTATCAGATCGCGATGCGAGGCGTGGAAGAGGTTCTGGCTCATGCGCTCCACCTGGGTCGAGAGGATGTAACGCATCCCGTCGTCGAACGTCTCCAGGTGATCGCGCTCGCCCCGGAACTGGAAGGAAGTGACCATGCCGTTCTGCGGCAGAACCTCGATATCGTCGGCCGTCACCTCCGTGACACAACGTCCCGCTGACTGTACGCTCACCACATGGGAGAGCCCCATAATCCAGATGTCCGCATGGTAGGCGAACCGCTCCAAGTGCCGGCTCTGATGAATGTGGAACAACTCCGGGTGCAGGGGGCGCCTGTAAAGCACGAATTTAAGATCCGTCACTCGTTGTAAGGTCTGACCCAGTTCCACTGTTCGTCCTCAGTCTAAAACATAACCGCAGGTGAGATCCTCTCACCATTCGCTCTACACCCTTCGACGCACACGCGCCTATATGGGAGGTTCGGGGTTCTCGAGCGCCGCCTCTTTCGCAGAATGACCCACCTCGGCGGCTACTCCCCTCCAGGTAGGCGGGGGGTGGGGTACACCTCAATCTTCACGATTATAAAAGATGCTGGTGTGAAAACCAGCAAAAAACCGACGAAAATTCACCCTCCATGCGTATTCCTGTCCCTCTTTTATACAGTTGGGGCCCCGTCGGGGTTCAAAAAAACGGTCCTATTGTTGAGACGATTATTCGCCGGTCCGATAATCGCGGATCAGCGGCCCGCCCCTTGTCAAGAGGTGGTTAATAACCGGGAGGTTTCCCCGCCGTGGTCGAAACCCTGGCGGGGGGACCGTGCATCCTGCACACCTTCAAGGCCGGGAGCTTGCCTGCCTGGGGGATCTCGCACGCCTCCGAGGGCCGGCAAGGTGCTCGTCCCCTCAATGGATCCGACCGTTTCGTCATAATCCCCTGCTGGCGTCCTGTCCGATTTCACAGTCCCGTGGGCCGCCTCGCCAGAACCCCTGGTCACGCCGCCCGAGGCCCGGTGCCCGTCTGACCATGGCAGAAGCACAGAATTCTCCAGCCGGAAATGCCCCTGGCCCCCCACCCGGCGGGGAAGAGCAGGGCCCCAAAAGGACACATTGGGGTCTGTTATAATTTCATCATGACTTCGTTGTACAACATTTGACGGGGAAACAGGGAGTCTGCTCATGAAACAGCTCAGGATTTTCGCTTCGGCGGTTCTGGCCCTTTTCCTCCTCGGCGCCACCTGTGCACGTCCCAATGACACCCCCCAGGAGCGGATCGCCGCCCTGCGTGGCTTCGGTTCGGCCGATGAATTCAAGGCCTATCTGGTTGACCAGGCCCAAGCCAGCTATCAGCGATCCGGCGGCCTGTTTGGCTTTTCGCTTTTGGGGCTGGTGCCGGAGGCCAATGTGGCCACGGATGCCGCTGCCCCCAGCGCCGGTGCGGCCAGCGACAATGCCTCGGCCGGTACCGGCGATCCGTTTTCCACAACCAATATCCAGGAGGCCGGCGTCGATGAGAGTGACGTGGTCAAGAACGATGACCAGTACATCTACGTGCTGAGCGGCAATACCATCCACATTGTTCAAGCCAATCCGCCGACCGGTCTGGCCGAGGTGAGCAAGATCGATATCGAGGCCAACGGAGATTCCCTCTATCTCAGCGGGGACAGACTGGTTGCCCTCTCCCGGCGAGCCATCTACCACTTCCACGATATGGGCTTTGTCTTTCCCGCTCCTGCTAGCCAAGCGGATGTCGCCTTGTCCAACCAGGGTCCGTCCTCCGACGGCGGCGTCGAGTCGCTCGTGGGTGGGCCGCTCAACGACGGGGTCCAGACCACCGTCACCGTCATCAACATCGCCGACCCCGCCGCGCCTGTGATCGAGGCCACGCTCCGCTTCGAGGGCAATCTGGCCGGCAGCCGGTTGATCGGCAACCTGCTCCACCTTGTCCTGACCACCATCCCCAGGCTGCCCGACGATCCCACGCTGACGACGCTCGAGGCCATGCCTCTGGAAGACTGGATTCCCGATTACGAACTGATTGCGGCCGACGGTTCAACGCGGTCCGGCGACATCGCCGACTGGCAGAGCTTCTTCCGCCCGGAGAACCCCGATGGCTACGGCATGACCATCGTGGTGACGCTGGATATCCAGTCGCCGACCACGCCCTTTAAATCCACCGGCATCTCCGCTGATGCAGGCGTCATCTACGTCAGCCCCGCGGCGCTCTACGTGACCAACACCAAATACGATTACCAGTCCGGCGTCTCACGTTCCGACACCGTCATTCACAAGCTGGCCTTCACCGCTGACGGCACCGCCTACGGCGGCAGCGGGCTGGTGCCCGGCCGGTTGCTGAACCAGTATTCGCTGGGCGAGTTTGAGGGCCGGCTTCGCGTCGCGACCACGGTTACGGAATTCGGCGCCAACAGCAGCCGACAGGACAACAGCGTCTATATACTTGAGCAGTCCCCCGGCAGCGACGAGGTCGCTCCCAGCCTGGTCACGGTTGGCAAGATCGAAGGCATCGCCCCGGGCGAACAGCTCTACTCCGCCCGCTTCGTCGGCAATCGTGGCTTCCTGGTTACTTTCCAGCGCGTCGACCCGCTGTTTACGCTCGACCTGAGCGACCCGGCCAACCCGCGCGTGGTCGGCGAGCTGAAGGTGCCGGGCTACTCCGACCACATCCAGCTCCTCGATGAGAATCACCTGTTGACTATCGGCAAAGACGCCCAGGATGCGGGTTCATTCGCTTGGATCCAGGGCCTGCAGCTTTCGATTTTCGACGTGACCGACCCGGCTGACCCGGTCCTGCTGCACAAGGAACTCATCGGCGGTCGGGGCACCAGCAGCGAGGCCAACTACAATCCCAAGGCCCTCAACTACTTCGCTAGTGCTAACGCGCTGGCCTTCCCCGCTGATGTCTATACCTCCGCTGGCGGAGGGGCGAGCTGGGGCAATCACGAGTTCACCGGCCTCTACGTCTATCGCGTCACGGTTGAGGATGGCTTCCAGTTCCTTGGCCGGATCGCGTCTGACGAGGACCTCAGTCCGAGCGGATGCTTCTACCGCTACAATGGTCTGACCCGCGGCGTTTTCATCGGGAACACCGTCTACTGCGTCACCGAGCGCGACGTCAAAGCGGCCTCACTCGACGCGGTGGACGCCATCATCGGCCAGGCCACGTTGTCCAAGCCGCCGGAGTTGATCGAGGATTGCTTCTTGATGCCGCAGATTGTCCTGCCGGGTGGGGCGGGCCTGCGTTAATGTCGAGTCCAGGATGCCGAATACCTGCGCCCGCGCGCGAGAGAGCCGGGGGCACAGTCTGCTCGCCTCGGCTGTTGAGCTGTGTACCAGGGCTGTTGAGCCGTGCCGGAATGGCCCCAGTGTTCCGCACTGCTCAAGAACAGTGGCACACACGGCATAGCGGCGGCTCTTAAGGGGTGTCACAAAATCGCGCACGGCGATACGTGTCGCGGAACCGCGCATGGTCAGCACGTGTGGAAGGATCGCGAGGTCAGATGGTTTCGCGCGTCAGGGCGCAACCGACCGGCCGCCCAGCCTTCGCGGGGCTTCTGCCTTTTCAACTGAAGTACGAGACTCAAACGCCGGAAATGACGCTCGAATCGGCTCCACCTGGAGGGTTCTGCGACTCTACAGTAACTGGCCGGGGCTCCGGCCGCTCCTCCTTTGTACTCGTGGATCTACCCGACTCGAACCAGCGAGTCATAAGTCCCGAAGCCGTTTGGCACCAGCGAGTCCGCCTGCGGATCCTCAACCCATTCCCCGTCTACCAGGAACTTGTAGCGGTACTCGCCCGGTTCCAGGTTGAGCCGCTTGCGGTAGGTTCCATCCTTTTGCCGCGTCATCGTGCAGGCCGACGGCTCCCAGTCATTGAAAGTGCCGGCGAGCTGAACCTTCCGACAGCCGTTGGTCGGCTGAAAGACGAAAGTGACCTGTGATTTTCCTTTTTTGATGAGCATAAGAAGGCACCTCCTGTGCTCGGATGCATTCTTTTCAGGCACCGGCAAATGAAAGACCGATAATAAAGGATTTGGCCGGTCCAAACAAGCCCCAAGCAATTCCGGGGCCACATTGTTGAGCCCAATTATAGGCCGCACCGCATCATTATCATTCTACCCCGGCTCGCGTTCATCCCTGAAACCATAGAGCCAAGATGAAGGCCGAGCCGGTGGATCACCGCTGAATTGCAGGGGCTTTCCACCCAATCGCGCTTTCCGTCGCAATTTTTGACTCGGGCTCTCGACCGGGGCGTCCGGCCCTTTCATCAGTTCGTCTCTGTGCGCGTATGCGTCTGCTTACCATTGCGGCAAAACCGGCAGTAGAACTCCATGAATTGCAGATTGCTCTCCAGGATCGGTTCAAGTTGGTGGAACTCTTCCCGCCGGACCCACCGGACTTCCGCCACTTCGCTTACCGCCGGCGTGGGGGGCGGAGCGTCCTCCGGCAGGCGGACCAGCCACCAGTACAAGCGAAGCTGGCCATCCGGGCGGAGCCACTGCCAGACTTCCTTCACCGGCTGAACCTCCAGCCCCACCTCTTCCCTGACTTCCCGGGCTACGGCCTCTGCCGGTGACTCGCCGGCCTCGATCGCCCCTCCCGGCAGGCACCAGCAACCACCCGCCAAGACTCCCGCCGCCCGTCGAATCGCCAGCAAACACCCATCCCGCTCAATGACCGCCACAACGCCTTCGATGCATGGTTTGTCCATACGCGTATGATAGCCATCCGGCCGACCCCAACGGACCATCGGCTACTGATCACCCTCCAAAAATAACCAAGCCGGGCGCCGCGCCCGGCTTGGTGCCGCGTAGACTCCACCGCCTACGTAAATCCGCTAAATTTCAGCTCACCCGCCGGTTACCATCGGTGATAACCGAACCCGAACGAGAAGCTGCGATGACCGTGATAACGTGGCTGCACATAGTGCCGATGATAGACCCCGTACGTGCGATACACCGGTGCCCGGTAGACCACTGTCGGCGGGGCGTAGTACACCGGTGCCGGAGCCACATACACCGGGGCGGGCGCCACGTACACCGGGGCGGGAGAGTAATAGTAATACTGAGCCTTGGCCGGCCGGATCCCCGCTCCCAGCGCCAGTCCCACAGCCGCCAGACACCCGAGAGTCACCAGTTTCCTTCCACCTTTCATGGCTTCACTCCTTAATCCCGGCACAGGGCCCGGAATGCTGGCCGGCGACGATCCCTCAACGTCAACTGGCTCGCCTCTGCCAGCCATTCTACGGTTCCTTCAGTTGGATAGACAGTACAAGGCAAGAAAAAGTTTGCGGATTGATAATAAAATCTGTAATTCTTCGTAAGGCCTTTTAGGTTAATGATTTATGCGTGAAATCGCGGATCAGTCGGAGAAGCCGCATCAATTCCGTCCGGTCCTCTTCGCTGAGTGCGGCCAGCAACTTTTCCGTGGCCCCCAGCTTGGTCTGACGGTAGGACTGATAGGCTTGCCGGCCGGCCGGAGTCAGTTCCACGTCCACTTTGCGCTTGTCTGAGGCATTGATTTTGCAGGCGATAAGCGGCTTTTCGGCCTTGTTCTCCAGCGACCGGATGATTCGCGACATCTGGGCCGGCAACACGCCGATCTTCCGCTGAATGTCCCCCACGGTCAGGGTCTTCTCGGCTTTCGCCAGGATGTCCAGGGTCACGAACTCCGTCTCCGAAATCTCGGCATGGCTGCGGCCCTTGGCCCGAGTCTGGGCAGCCCAGATCTCCTTCGAGAGTTCGAACATCTCTTCCGCAAAATCTTTGAGTTCCTGAGCTTGTTGGAGAGCTGGCATAGGTGGCGTCCTCTCGTTTGGACACGTATTCGTCAGGCCTGCTTGAATCCTGCCGATGCCTGCATGTTGCGACACCTTCATGCTAAAGCGCGAGCTAACGAGGGTCAACAACAATTGTGAAGCGCTCACTATTGCCGAGTCAGGAATGTACACGGCAGTCAAAGAATGAAAGGGATGCAACTGGGGCCGTCGCCACCTCGCTGGGCCGGCGATCCGCGCGTAAAGCTCCGTCGCCGGACCGCCCCGAATCCGGGGTGGATCCCGGCGGATTATACGGGTTCCAAATGCATCCTGTGCGTAGGGTGCCCTACCTCTTCAGAGGTGGGGCACGCTAAGATTAAAGCGATCAGCAGCGGGGCGACCAACAACCAAGCAGGAACCTGCCCAAGTTCGCAACGGAAACCGTATCAGGGCCTCTGCAAAAGCTCGGGAAGTTCACATGCAAGGCCATCGCCAGCCAACGCCGCGAGGCGTCTGGCATGGGGCGCCTCAGGCGCGGTCCTTGCTACTACACGATTCCCGCATGTCCCGTGGCGATGGGCTGCTCGATGAACTCACGCGGGTCCGTGATCTTGCCCGTTACCGCGCTGGCTGCGACGGTCAACGGCGAGGCCAGGTACACCCCGGCCTTCAGATGACCCATGCGGCCCGGGAAGTTCCGGTTCGTGGTGCTGATGCAGGTGATCGGCTCGTTCAGCCGCCCGAAGGTGTCCGCCGGTCCGCCCAGGCAGGCCGCGCAGCCGGACGGGCCCATCTGACACCCGGCCTCCATCAGCGTTTCGTAGATCGACTTCTCGCCGTCCGCCTTGGGCTCGCCCCGGAGATTCAGCCGAAGCATGTCCGCATGCACCTCGGTCGAGCCGGGCACCACGAACGTCGGCACCTTCACCTGTTTGCCCTTGAGGATGTTGGCCGCGAAGATCATGTCCGTGATCTTCCCGCCGGTGCACGAGCCGATGTAGGCCCGGTCCACGCGTACATCCCGGCAGTTGCGGGCGGTGTCCTTGTTGTCCGGCGAGTGCGGCTTGGCCACCATGGGTTCCATCGTCGCCAGGTCAAACTCGTGCGTCGAGAAATACTCCGCGTCCGGATCGTCCTGGTGCACCTCCCACTGCGGGATGTTGGACCGCTTCCGGACATAACGCAGCGTCTTCTCGTCCACGTCGCAGACGCCGTTCTTGCCGCCGGCCTCGATGGCCATGTTGGTCAGGGTCATGCGGTCTTCGAGCGTCAGCGAGGCGATGCCTTCCCCGGCGAAGTACATGGTGCGGTACGTGGCCCCATCCACGCCGATCTCACCGATGACGGCCAGGATGAGGTCCTTGGCGGTCAGGTAGGGGGGGATCTGGCCGTGGAAGACAAACTTCATGGTCGGCGGCACCTTGAGCCAGAGTTTGCCGGTGCCCAGCACAAAGCCCGCGTCGGTGTTGCCGATCCCGGTGGCGAACTGGCCGAACGCCCCGGCCGTGCAGGTGTGCGAGTCGGTGCCCAGCAGGATCTCGCCGGGGCGGACGTGTCCCTCCTCCGGCAGCGCCTTGTGGCAGACGCCCTTGTAGCTGGTCTGCATGGGATCTTTATAAGGGCTGGGCATGCCCTCGCCCTTGATGAAGTCCGGATCGTAGTAATATTTGATGCCCTGCTCCTTCACGAACTCGCGAAGGATCTGGATATTGCGGTGGGCCTTGGAATCGGCCGTAAAGATGTAATGGTCCGGAATGATGACCACCTTGTTCGGATCCCACACCCGCGCGGTGGAGCCGAACTGCTCTTTGAACACGCCGATCGTGCCCGGCCCGCAGACGTCGTGCGTCATGAGGATATCGATATTGACCCAGATATTGTCGCCTGGGCGAACGGAGGCTTTTCCGGCGTGCTTGGCTAAAATCTTTTCAGTAATGGTCATGCCCATGCTTGCATTCTCCATGGAGTTATTGGGAAGGGTATTGTATCGATGGGCAGGGGAGGCGACAAATGAGCTGGTCAGTTGTCAGTGGCCGGTTGCTATGTTCGGGCTTCCGCCCTGGGCGCCCTCACCGGTCCCTGGGGCGGTTGTGGGAGCCGCCGGGGAAGTCCGATCCGTCCGATCCGTCTGACCGGTCGGATCCGTCGGGTTGATCCGATCTGCCAGCACGGCTCATCAAAGTGCCGGTATGAGGGCGGCCAACACGGGGAGCCGGAACGCCGTAATGCGTATTGCAAGAGGGTAACGGGTGCTCAAAAAGATCCTGAAACGATGGCGGTGGATCGTGGCCGGCCTGGTCGCGCTGCTGATTGCCACCCTGCTGACCTGCTGGCTGCTCTTCCAGCACAGGCCCGCCTGGTATCAGCCGGTTCAGATCCCGCCGGACAAGGACATTCAGCAGAGGGTCCGCGATGATCTGGAATGGACGTTCCAGGCGCTCAACGAGACCCTGAACGCCGCGCAAAAGCCGTTTCAGTTCCGGATCACCCAGAATCAGGTCAACGCCTGGCTGGCCGGCTGGGATCTCATCGACCCGCGGAGCCGGCAGATGATCCCGCCTCAGTTCACTGAGCCCATGGTGGTATTCGAAGCGGATGGAGTCCGCGTTGCGGCGACGTACACCTTCGGAGAAAAGGGAAACCTGCGTACCATCGTGAGCGCGAAGCTGAAAGTCGAGGCTGACGCGCAGGGCGTTACGGTTCGCCTGGACGACATCTCCGGCGGGTCGCTCAGCCTGCCGCGAACGGCGGTTCGCGAGGGGCTGAAGTCTCTCGGCGGGCGGTTGTCGGCAGAGCTGGCCCGGGCGGGGGTCAGCACGCCCCGGGGGTCGAGGCCCCGTCTGACCGACCTGCTGGAGGGGATTACGATACCCAACACGGGAAAGTGGCCCGGCGGCGGCCAGCGGTTCCGGATCATTGGCGTGGCGTTTGAGCCCGGGGCGCTGGTGCTGACCATCGAGCGGCTGCGCCACCAGGAACGGTCTCGCCGTTAGCCCCCGACCCGCTGAAGCTTCCCTTCGACTTGGCCGTCCAGGGGCGAGATCCAGAAGTCGCCTTTAAGCAGAATGCCATTGAGGCGGATTCCCCATCCGGTCTGGTCCTGCCGCGTCAATTCGTAAGTTCCTGAATCTATGCGTGTTACGTGTCCGCGTCCGCGCGAGACGGGCCCCTCGTAGGTCAGATAGGCACGCCGGTGATCCGCAATCCGCCGAGCGGGAATCACGGCCGGTGAGTTTTTCTCCGCCAGCGCCGCGGGATCGGCCGCAAGTTGCCAGGTAGCAAGTGTTTCGCCCTGATCGAGCATCAGGTCCCAGTGGGGGCCCTCCGACTGCACATGGCGCAGGATCACGTATTGTCGAACCAGTTTAGACATGTGCGCATTTTATGCCGATATAAGTAGTTGCCGAAAGCTCTTGATTTCCCCTTCCGGGAGATTACGATGCAGCCGGCACGGAAGTCTATCTCCACACGGAGTCTGTAGTCATGATGACTCGAAAACATGCGATTGTTTCTCTTCTGGCCTTTTCTCTCTTCAGCCTGGTGGTGGGCTCTGGATGTTCGCAGGATATCGACGATATCCGTGCGGAAGGGATCCAGCAGTACCGCAATCGGCAGTACGTCGAATCGATGGCCACACTGCGGCACGGCCTGAGCATGAAGGCCGCCGACCCCCAGTGCAACTACTACATGGGCCTGAATTATCGGGCGATTGCCGCGGCCAAGTTCCGCGACGGTGACATTCCGGGCGCCCAGCGTGAGCTGGATACGGCCATCATCTACTTCTCCCAGGCGATCAAGAGCTGGCCCAACTGGCTGGCGGCGATCGAGGCCAAGACGGAAGCCTTCGAGGCCCGCGGCAAGTATGCCCAGGCCCTGGATACGGTTGACGCGGTGGCCTACAACAATCGCGGCGCCGCCGCCGAGCACTACATCCACGCCGGCGACACCTATCGCGACATGGGCGACTACGATAACGCCCTGAAGCGCTACCAGATGGCCCTGGCCAGCGATCCCAACAACGCCCGTGCCTACGCGTCGATAGGCAAGCTGTACAGCATCGTGGGCGATCGCTCCAAAGCGCTGGATGCTTTTGCGAAGGCTTACCAGTTGAACCCCGGCGACAACGAGGTGAACGATCAACTCGCGCGGCTGGGCGTCAACAGCTCCGCGAGCGAGACGTTCACCGAGCAGCAGCCGAGGCAGTAGGGGGTTCAGGGTTCAGGGTTCGGGGTTCAGGGTTCAGAAACTTGCGGGAGTCTCTCGCGTCGGTTGGCGCGGGAGACTCCCGTCTTATTGGGGCATGCCGATCCGAAGCCGGCAACGACTGTGTGTCTTACGGATTGACCGGCTGAAGGTCGATATCCAGTTCCACCGTGTTCACATGGCAGATGCCGCGGGTGACTTCGATGTTTTCAATCACCTGCGTCTGGAAACCAGTGGCTTCGACCGTCAGCGTGTAGACGCCCGGTCGTTCGCCCGCGCCGACGTAGTCGCCATTGTCGACATGCGTCATCACCTCGGTGTAATCGCCTTCCGTCAACGTGAGGACGGCGTTGGTGACTGCCTGCTTGTTGACTGCATTCTTGACGTGAGCGCTGACGCCATAAACGAACACCTCGGTGCAGGCGCCGTCACGGGGAGACACCTCGATCTGACCTGGCCGGACTCGAATGTCGAGGGCCACCCCGATCACGTGGCAGCCGTCGAAGCCGACCTCGATGTCCGAGATGGTATCAGTGGCCACGTCGGGCACCTCAATCGTCAGCGTGTACGTGCCGGGCCGTTCGCCCGCGCCGGCATATTCGCCCGGGCCGGTGGGGAATGGCTCCATGACCTCGGTGTAGCTGCCGTCTCTTAAGGTCAATATGGCGTTGGTGATCGGCTCGCCGGTGTCGGCGTCGGTTACCAGCGCGCTGACGCCGTACCGGAATTCCGTGGTGCATATCTTCCCGCCGGGGCGAAGGATATCAATACAACTGGTGAACGAAATACCCGTACTGAGCAGAACGGCAAACAGAATGCGCATCACTTATATTCTCCGGTAGTGGAGCCCGCGTCGGCAAAACATGCCTGATTATACCCCCGACCCAAGTGTCGACAGGGGGCCACGCGCCGATACGGGAAGGCTATGCCGGGGCCGGGCGGAAGGGGGGCACATCCGCCTGGCTGAGGATTGTCTCGATGCCGGGGAGCATTTCACGGATACGCCGGCCAAGCGGTTCGAGCGCGGGCCGCTCACTTTCCCAATGCCCCAGCGCGATGGCGCAAACGCCGCGGCGCAGCAGAGTCAGCGCGTCGTGATGGCGGATCTCGCCCGTAACGATCACGTCGCAGTCGGCGGAACGGGGCCGTTCCAGCGGCAGCCGTCCGGCGGCTCCCACGCAGACGGCTGCGCGTTTGATGACCGTTCCGGCATCGCCCACCAGCGTGACGACCTTCGATCCGGTCGCCTTCCTGAGCCGGCGGGCGAGGCTGCCCAGCGTGCAGCCCGCGGGGAGTTGTCCCACCCGGCCAATGCCTTGAACGGGCTCGGAAGTCAGTGGATAGATGTCGAAGGCCGGCTCCTCGTAGGGATGGCTGCGCCGCAAGGCCGCGACTACCTCCGGCAAGAGGGAATTGGGGGCGACCATCTCCAGGCGGATCTCCTCGACCTCTTCGAGCCGGCCCTTCCGGCCCACGCGCGGGTTTGTGGACTCTGTGCCGAAGAAAGTCCCCGTGCCGTTCAAGCGGAAACTGCACTGTTCGTAATCGCCGATCCGGCCGGCGCCGGCCTGGAACATGGCCTGGGCCACTGCTTCGAGCTGCGCCGGGGGAACGAACGTAACCACCTTGCTGTGATCAGAAGGAGTCGTCACGTATTCGAACGGGCCCAGGTCCGTGAGCTCGCACAAGCCGGCGAGCACATCGTTCGTGCCGCCGGGCGCGGCATCCAGGGCGGTGTGCGGGGAATAGATAGCGATGCCGGCGGCGATGGCGCGATGGAGTATCGAGTCGGTCCCGTGGCTGTCGGCCAGAATGCGCCGGATGGGCTGGAAGAGCGGGGGGTGATAGGCCATGACCAGTTCGCAGCGCAGGCGAACGGCTTCTTCCAGCACCGCGGGGGCCAGATCGATGCACAGAAGCACGCGCCGGCAACGAGCCGTGCGATCGCCGGCCAGCAGACCAACGTTATCCCAGGATTGAGCCAAGGCCGGGGGCGCGATGTGGTCCAGCGCCCGGGCGGCATCGCCGATGGTAACGGCTGTCGTTCGTGTGCGCTTCATGTCGCCCATTTTACACGATCATCGCGAGGCCTGCGATTCGAGTGGAGGATCATTCTGAAGCCACAGCCCTTCATCGCCCGCCAGACTGGTCAGCGGGGCGTGCTTGCGCACGAACAGCAGGGAACCGGGCCACTCGCCGGCGATCCGTTCCGCGCGCAGACCGAAGAAATGCGATTGGATGCCCCATTCTTCGCTCAAGCCGAGGATAATCAAATCGAAATCCCCGGCCTGCTGCACCACGGCATCGATCGGCCCGACATCCTCCACCACCCAGATTTCAACGGAGCCGGGGAAGCTCTGCTTGCGTATACCGGCGGCGCCTGCGCGAGAATCCGACGCTTTGCCGGGGGGGACCACGTGGAGAATGGTCACGCTGATGTCCGGGTGTGCGGCCATGCGGCGCACCAGGCTGACGGCCAGGCGATCATGCGGCGTTCCCTGGTAGGGGACCAGCACCTTGAACTTCTCCCCCAGTCCGCGATCGACAAGAATGGCCACGTCGGTGTCCGCCCCGGTCAGGACCCGATGCACGACGCCGCCAAACATGGCTTCTCCGAAGAAGGACTTGTGATATCCCATCAGGATCAGGTCGGCTTGCTTGGCCCGCGCCGCCTTGGCAATGTCGCTGGCGATGTCGCGGCTGATGAAGGCGATGGGTTCCGCGGTGATGCCCCGGTTGCTGGTTTCCGCCAGCAGAGCGCGAAGCCCTTCGCCGCTGGCCAGGTCGCACTGCGGATAGGTGATGCCCAGGGTTTCGTGAATGGTGGCCTGCTGCAGGCCCAGAGCGTACACCTTGCCGCTGCCGCCGCCGGGGGCGAGGGCCGCGCAGATGCGGGCCAGTCCGGCGGCACTCTCCGGCCGCGAGATTGGAACCACCACCCTGAAATCCTTGGTCGCGTCGAGTTCCCGGGCAATGACCGCCTCCAGAAGCTTCCGTGGGTAAACCCAGTGCAGGATGGGGGTGGTCATGGCCGTGGTGGCCAGGGCCATAATGACCATCATGGCAAAGACCGCGTCAGTGATAACGCCCATTTGCAGGCCGATGGTCAGCAAGACGAGCTCGACCAGGCCGCGCGTGTTCATCAGGATCCCGAGGGCGGCCGACTCGCGCCAGTGGATTCCACTGGCCAGGGCGGCAACGAACGAGCCGCCGAATTTCCCCATGCACGCGGCGAGCACCACGAGGCCGGTCAGGCCCCACAGGTGGGAGTTGTCCAGCAAGCCGATCTGGGTCCTCAGTCCCGCATAGGCGAAGAAGATCGGCAACAGAAACAGGACGGTGAAGCCCTCCAGCCGCTCGGTGACGAAGTTCAGGAATCGCGAACTCTTGGGCATGATGGCGCCCAGCAGGAACGCTCCGAACAGGGCGTGTATCCCGATCCAGTGCGTGGCGGCCGCGGAAAGCAGCGTGAGCAGGAAGATCAGCGAGAGGATCACCTGGTCGGAACTGCCGCGCCGCTCGTACAGGCCTTCCAGCCGCTTGAGAAGAGGGCGGACCAGGAAGAACATGACCGCCGTGTAGATGGCCGAAAGGCCGACGGTAATCAGCCCCGGCACCAGTCCCTCCGCGCGGCCAAGGGCGATCACGAAGGCCAGCATGCACCAGGCGGCCACATCGTTGAAGGCGGCGCAGGTGATGGCCAGGGCCCCCAGCGGCGTCCGCTGGAGGCCGCGTTCGGTCAGAATGCGGGCCAGCACGGGAAAGGCCGTGATACTCATGGCCGCCCCCATGAACAGGGCCACGGTGGTGAAGTTCATGTGGGGGCCGTCATTGAACACGCGCGGGTAGAGGAACAGGGTCAGGGCCGCCCCAAGCAGAAACGGGGCGATGATGCTGAGCTGGCTGATGATCAGCGCGGCCTGCCCACGTTCACGGAGCAGGCGGGTGTCCAGTTCCAATCCGATCAGGAACAGGAAGAAGATGACCCCGATCTGGGCCAGCACATTCAGCAGATCCTTGCTGAACGGCGGAAACAGGAATGCCCACAAGTCGGGGGCGATCCAGCCCAGCAGACTGGGCCCGAGCATAATGCCCGCCAGCATCTCGCCGACGACCTTCGGCTGCCCGATTCGGGCCGCAAGCGTTCCCATGATTCTGCTCAAGGCTAGAATCAGAAAAATCTGGAGCAGCAAGACCGAGAGGACGCTGGCGTGCATGAGCTTTCCTTGTCAGCGGATCTAGTGTGTTTGCGAAGCCTCGGCTCGCGGTTCATCGCCAGTCCGGACCGCCGACCATGTGCCGTTCAACGCACCCCGAAAGACGAATCGGTATGCGGGCGGGTTATCAGGTGACTCGGCCGGGGGAACGAATACCTCAACGTCTTGACCCTCGCCCTTGAGACGGATGGTCAGGCCGCCGGATGCGTCGGTGGTCTCGCTTTCCCAATTCACGGTCAATGGTTTCGCGGAGTCGAGTTTGAGTTTGAGGAATCGTCCCGACTGGGAAATCGTGAACGGGACGACGCCGGGCAGGTCTGCCTCGACCGGGACCCAGACGCCACCCAGGGCGTGGGGGGCCCTGAGGTGGCTGCCCGCCGCCAGAATGGCCCACATGCCCACGATGGCGCCGGCTACCGATCCGAAGTAGAGTATGCCTGATCTGCTCATCAGCACGCCCGAACCTCAAGACAATTCTGAAATACGGCCCCTGCGCCATGGAGCGGGGCAGTCACTCACTCCCGTGCGCTACCCAGGCGACGCCCATTATATGGAATATCCTGTCGATGCCACCTTGGCAGTCACAGGTTCTCGGACTGAAAATTGACGCTCCGCAGGGCATCGGACAGAATGCAGAAATGAGTCTGGCTTCTATCGCAGACGTTTTGGCGGCCATGCCGCCAGGCGCCGACGCCGTGGTCATGGTGGAGCGCGCCCGGCTGTCTGGCGATGGGCAGCAAGTTCTTATTGACGAAAGAGTTGCGCTTGGCCAATATGTTGCCGTCCGCGGCGAGGATATCCGGGCCGGCGAGGTCGTTCTGGAGGCGGGGACTCATCCAGGCCCGGCCCAGATCGCAGGGTCGGCGGCGGGGGCCGTCAGCGTGAAAGTGTGCCGACGGCCGCGCCTGGCGGTGCTGGTGGCCGGGGACGAATTAGTGGAGCCGACAGCCCAACCGGTGGGGGCACAGATACGTAATTCCAATGGACCGTGTTTGTTAGCTCTCGACGTGGGGCCGGGGGGGCAACTGGTATTCGGTCTGCCGGGTAACCCGGCGAGCTGCTACGGGTGTTTCGTCAGTCTTTGTTCGGGCCGTGCTGGCGGGCCTGCAGGGGCGAGAGATAGGACCGTCGCCTACCATTCCGGCGGTTCTCGAAGCAGGCCTTCGGGCGGCGGGGTCGCGGGCGGACGAGCCCGGCCAGTGGCGGGCAAAGCCCCCTCGTTGGCAGGGTTCAGGCGATCCGCTCGGCTTGGCGCGATCCAACGGTTTGATCGTGCGGGAGGCGGGGGTGGCCGCGGCCCGGGAGGGCAGTATCGTTCAGGTAATTCCGCTCGGGTGAGCAGTAGAAGGTTACGTGTGTGAAGCTGAAGCCCAAGAAGCAATCCAGGAATGAGCAATCTCAGCCGGACCAGACCTTGCCGAGCATGCTGCTGGCCGGGCAGGCGGACATTCAGAGCCGCTGGCCGATCGTGCTCCTGGCGGCATTCACGTGGGTACTGAGCCTGCCGTTGTTCGCCCCCTGGTCGTTCTGGCCGGTGGGTTACGTGGTGTTTGTGCCGTGGCTGGTGGCGATGGCCGTCGCGGGGCGGAGCCGGTGGTTGTACGTGGTCAGCTACCTGCTGGGCGCGGCCTTTTACCTGTTGCACTTCCGCTGGCTGAGCGAGACCACGATCGAGGGCTACGTCCTCTGTTCGCTGCTCTATCTGGCGCCGCTGTTTTCGCTCGTGGCCTGGGGAACCCGGCACCTGCATCGTGAGCGCGGCTTGAGCCTGGCGGTGGCCTTTCCGCTCATGTGGACGCTGCAGGAGCTGATTCATTCCCGGGGGCCGCTGGCGTTCCCCTGGTTCCTGCTGGGGCACAGCCAGGTTCGTTTTCTGAGCATGATCCAGATCGCCGACCTTGTCGGGGTCTACGGCGTATCGCTGGTGGTGGCGGCGGTCAACGGCTGGCTGGCCGACCTGGCCCTGCGCACCTTCAAGAAGAAGCGGCGGCAGCCCGTGACCGACGTGCGGAAATTCCGCCTGGCGACCGGCTTTGCGCTGGGCTTGTGGGCGATCGCCTTCCTGTACGGTCAATTCCGGCTCTACCAGGGCGGACAGATCGAGGGACCGCGGGTCAGTGTGTTGCAGGGCGACTTCCCGCTGTTCACCTTCGACAATCCCACGGCGGCGACGGACGAGGACAAGCGGAAGGCGTACATGGAGCTGGCTCAATCCGCCCTGGCCGACTCGCCCGACATCATCGTCTTTCCGGAAACGCCCTGGAGCGCGTATCTCAACTGGGATACGATCAGGGCCGGTCGAGAGCTCTCCGATCGACAGACCCTCATCAGAATGGCCGACGAGCAGGAGGTGTATCTCGTCGTAGGCGGGATGACCTGGGACCCGCAGCCGCCAGGCAGTTATCCCAAGGCCCATCGGTTCAATTCGGCTTTCGTGTTCAAGCCCGACGGCGGTTCGCCGGACCGCTACGACAAGATCAACCTCGTGTTGTTCGGGGAGTATGTTCCTTTCCGATATGCTTTCCCACCACTCTACCGCTTTCTGAATAGCGGCCCGTGGATCCCCGCGGCCTGGCGCGACGACGACTTTGAGTATTCGCTGACCCCCGGGGGCGAGTACAAGGTCTTTCCCATTCAGGCAAAATCGAAGCCCGGCCGCTCGTTCGGGTTCGGCGTGACCATCTGCTATGAAGACGTGGTCCCGCAGGTGTTCCGGCGGTTCATCCTGGACGAGCACGGCGCCAAGAAGGCCGATTTCATGCTCAATATCAGCAATGACGGCTGGTTCGGCTACAGCACGCAGCAGGCCCAGCACCTGGTGAACTGTGCCTTCCGGGCGGTGGAGAACCGGGTGGGGATCGCCCGGTCGGTCAACACCGGCATCAGCGGGTTTGTCCGCCCGGACGGCTCGTGGTACGACCTGGTGCAGGAAGAGGGCCGGCGATTACATGCCGGCGGCAGCGGCCATCGCACGGCCGGTGTGTGGCTGGACCCGCGCATCACGTTTTACAGCCGGTTCGGGGATCTGCTGCCGGTGGGCTGGTCGTTGATCGCCGCCGTGGGCATCATCGATGCCGGCCGAGTGGGTTGGAAGCGGTGGCGAGAGGGTCGTCGGGCGAAGCGAGGCAAGCGAAGGGGCGCGAAATGAGTGTTCAAGGTTCAGGGTTCAGGGTTCGGGAAGGGGACGAGGGGCGAGGGCCGAGGGACGAGTCGGTAATCAGGGCCGGCAGCCTCGACTTTCGAGCGTGTGGCTTGTCAGCAAGGCTGGCGGGTGTGTTTCTCGTTGTTGCCCTGTCAGGCTGTTCGCAGTATGCCGCGCCCGGGCCGGCGGACAACACGCTGCGCGAGCTGGCGGCCACCTACGTCCGGCAGGGAGTGCGATATCCGGAGCATCCGGTGGTTCGGGCCGAGGCCGTGGAGGCCGCCGCGAAGGTGATGGGCAGAGACGCTTTGCTGCTCGTCCGCGGGGCCATGAAGGATGAGCATCCGGCCGTGCGTTTTGCCGCGTGCATGGCCATGGGCCGGCTGAAAGACCCGGATGCCGCTCCGACCCTGCGGGAACTCTTGAAGGATGAGGATCCCAGCGTGCGCGTAGGCGTGTACTTTGCCCTCGAGCGGTTGGGCGATACCTCCCATCGGGTGGAGTGGGTGGAGCTGCTCCGGCGGCACGAGAATCCCGTTGTGCGGCGGAATGCGGCCATGGCCCTGGGCCTGTTGGAGGATAAGAAGTCGTTGCCCCTGCTGGAACTGGCAGCCAACAGCGATCCTGATGAAGGCGTCAAACTTCAAGCCTTGGAGGGGATGGCCCGGCTGGGAGACAGGGACGCCATCAGCCAGTTCCTCCAATATGCGATCGCCGGTCAGAGCTTTCGTCAGCCTTACGCGCTGATAACGCTGGCCTACATCAAGGATGAGCGGGTGGCGCCGGCGCTGCGTACGCGCCTGGAGAGCTCGCCGTATCTGGAGTCCCGGCTGGCTGCCGCGCGGAGTCTGGGTGTGCTGGGCTACGCGGACGGGTATGATCTGGCCCTGGCCTCACTGAATTGGAAGGACGCGCAGCCGAACCTGCGGGACGACCCGCCGGAGGTCCAGATCATGCGGGTGCGGTCCATGGCGGCCATGGCCCTGGGCGAGATCGGCGACCGTCGGGCGCTGGATGCGCTGGCCAAAAGAATGCAGACTCCGGATGACCCCCGGGTGCAGTTGGCAGCGGCGACGGCCATCCTGATGATACTCAACGGCCCGGTGCCGTAGCGCGGGCCGTGTGAAGAGAGGCGGGCAGGAGGCCCGCTCCCGCGCGCAGGCCGGGTGCTTGTGCGACCAGAGGCGGGCGAGGCGCTCGCCCCTTGAGCTCGGGCAGGACGCCCGTGCGATGCTTAGTGGGACAGGCTCTGCATGAAATGGTTCCCATTCGCGATCCTGGCGGTGATTGGCATTGTCTGCCAGACCACGCTGGTTCCGCTGATTCGACTCGACTGGTTTGAATCGGGTCGGATCGGTCCGGACTGGATGTTCATCCTGGCCGTGTATTACGCCCTCTGGGGCCCCTGGCCGGATGCCGCCATGGCAGCCTGGATCCTGGGATTCGTGCTGGACCTGTTCACCCTGCAGACCGGTGGCAGGGTGGGGCTGCACGCCTTCTGCTACGGGGCGGCCGCCTGGGGCATCATCCGTGTGCGTCACGTGGTGATTCGCAGCCATCCGATCGCCCAGTTCCTGATCGCGCTGGTTTTCGCCACGGGCATCGAGGTGGCGACGCTGCTGTATCGTTGCTGGTCGGTGCCGGGGCCGGGTCCTTATGTGGCCTGGCACGCGGGGCTGCTGTCCGCCGTCTACACGAGTATCTGCACGCCTCCGCTGTTGTGGATCCTGACTCGATTGACGTGGCTCACCGGCCTGCGGCCCGAAAGCCGGCCGATACGGCACAGAAGGACGTGAGCGGGGGCGGAAAGTGGGAACGTGAGAGAGGGTCAAGGCTTGTCCCTCTTTTTGCCTCTGGCCGGCGATCGGAGTCCGCGGTGTAGTTCGCCTTCCCATGTTCGAGCGTCGATTGAAAGTGCTGCTCATCCTGCTGGCCGTCCCCACGGCAGGGATTGTGCTGCGCCTGGTGCAGATGCAGGCGCTGCAGGGGGATTACCACCAGGCGACGGCGGAGAAGATGATGCGCCGGCAGGCCGCGCGCTATTTCCCCTGCCTGCGTGGAGAGATCCAGGACCACGAAGGACGGCGGTTGGCCTTTGACGCGCCGGCGTGGGACATCTGTGTGCGCTATGAGGTGATTGCGGATGATGCCCGTTCCCTGCGGTCCATGGCCAAGAGGCTGGGCCTGCCCCGTGATGAGCCCACCCGGGAGCAGATCCGGGCCTCCTGGCAAGCCATCAGCGAGCTGACCGGCACCTCCATGGATGAACTGCAAGAGTGGCAGGAGCGCACGCGCCGGCGGGTACACCTGATCAAGGAACAGGTCTCCCGGGCCCACGGCATCGACATGCCGATCCTGGAAGAGCGGATCGCCCATCCGGCCGTACGCGGCCTGGATCAGAATCAGCAGGCGGCGGCGCGGGTGACGTTGGCCGCCTATCCCTGGATCGAGGTCGTGGGTGGACATCGTCGGCAGTATGCGGGGGGCGAATCGCTTGGGCACCTGCTGGGCTATCTCAACGAGGTGGATGAGCGGGATATTCGGAACGATCCTGCGGCCGGCAACGACCTGGCGCGATACCGCCTGGGTGACCTGCACGGGGCGGAGGGCGTGGAGGCCATGGCCGAAAGCTGGCTGCGGGGGCTTCGTGGCCGGCAGTTGGAAGATATCGAAGGCCGGGTGATCAGCGCGGTCGAGCCGGTGAACGGCCGCAACTTCCGCCTGACGCTCGATCTGCCGTTGCAGCAGTTCATCTACGCCAAGCTCAAGGAGGCCGTCGCCGCCCATCCGCCCAGCACGGGAGCCAGCGCGGTGGTGCTGGACATTCCCTCACGGCAGATATTGGCCCTGGTAAGTTATCCGGGGTTTGATCCGAACTTAACGCCGGCGGAACGGCGGCGGCTGGAGGCGGACGAGTTGAACCGGCCGACGAAGTTCCGGGCGGTGGCCGAGCGTTACCCGCCCGGCTCGATCGTCAAGCCGGTGGTTCTGGCCGGGGGGTGGACAGACGGGAAAGTAAACTTAAATACCCGCGTGGACTGCCAGGGGCAGCTCAACCCGGTGCCGCCGTATTTCAAGTGTACCGCGCGCCATCCGCACATCGATCCCGTATCCGCCATCCAGCATAGTTGCAACGTGTTCTTCTACCGGGTTGGCGAATGGATGGAGGTGCCCCGGCTGTCGTACTGGCTCGGGCAGGCCGGACTGGGGCGGCTGACCGGCTCCGGGCTGGCCAGAGAGGTGGCCGGCACGCTGCCCAAGGTGGGTAACAGAGGCGAAGCCCGGCTGACCGCCATCGGGCAGCAGAACGTGTGGGCCACGCCGCTGCAGGCGGCCAACATGATCGCAACCATCGCCTCGGGAGTCTGGCGGCCGGTGACCCTGTGGGCGGATGACCCCCGCGAACGCAAACCGGTGCCGTTGCCGGTCGTGCCGGAGGCGTTGCGCGTGGTGCGCGAAGGGATGTACCGCGTGGTCAACGAGCCCGGAGGTACGGCCTACACGCACATTCACCTGGAGAACACAGGCGACCTCGTGCTGCTGGGAAAAACCGGCAGCGCGGAGACGCAGGTCGGAGCCATCGTGGAGCGAATCTTCGTCTGCCGGTTTCCGGACGGCAGCGAGGATGAGTTCGTGGCGGCCAATGAGGTGGATCTGTATCTCAAATACCCGCAGACGCGGGCGGCCAAGATCCTGGAACGGCGCGCGTTCCGTTATTGGCCCACCGAGGAGATGGACCCCACCCACGCCTGGTTCGCCGGCTATCTGACCGCGCGGGACCGCTACCTGGAGTCATCGTCGGGTGGGCGGCTGAACGTGGCCCTGGTGGTGCTGATCGAATTCGGCGGGCGCGGCGGCGGGGTGGCGGCGCCGGTGGCCGGCGAGATCGTGCAGGAGATGATCAACATGCAGGGAGGGACGAGG
>JAAXZI010000198.1 GCA_012719955.1 Phycisphaerae bacterium
CCCCTCGCCCCTCGCCCCTCCTCACACTCCCATGACGTTATACCCGGCATCGACGTAGACATTCTCCCCGGTTACGCCGCTGGACAGATCGCTGCACAGATACACCGCCGTCTTGCCGACCTCGTCGGTCTCGATGTTCCGGCACAGCGGCGCTTTGCGCTCCACCCATTCGAACATCTCGTCGATCCCGCCGACGGCCATCGCCGAGAGCGTCCGGCACGGTCCGGCCGACAGCGTGTTCACGCGGATGTTGTGTCTGCCCAGATCGGCCGCCAGGTATCGGGCCACCGCCTCCAGGGCCGCCTTGGCCACACCCATGACGTTGTAGCCGGGCACTACCTTCTCCGCGCCGTAGTAAGACAGGGCGACGATGGATCCGCCGTTGGGCATGAGCCCCCGGGCCCGTTGGGCAATCGCGATCAGTGTGTAGGCGGAGATATCCAGCGCCTGGGTGAACACCGCCCGCGGCGTCTCGGCGAACATGCCCAGCTTGAGGTACTCGCGGTCGGCGAAGGCCACCGAGTGAACCACAAATGACAGCGCATCAAACTCAGCCCGGGCCGCCTCGAAGAGCCGGTCGAGATCCTCATCCTTGCTTACATCGCAGGGGAACATCCACGGGTTCGAGAGCCCGCCGTCCTCCAACGTTTTGCGCACGCGCCGTTCCATTTTCTCGCCGGGAAGATACGAGAACCCGCAGGTGGCGCCGTGCTCTACAAGGTTGCGCGCGATGTGGTAGGCGATGCTGCGGTCGTTCGCCACGCCGAATATCAGACCTTTACGTCCGTCAAGCAGACCCATGTTGGTTTGACCTCATTGTGCCCGAGGACCGGGCAACCCCGGTAACCGGCGATCAAAACGAATTATTGTTGTGGCCTGGATCGCCAGATGCAAATTCCTGCAAACACTGCTCAGATGAAGCGATGGAGCGCATGAGAGATGGAGAGAACACGGTCAGGCACCCCACTCTCCATCGCTCCATCTCTCCAACTTCTGCTTACGGCCCCACACGGTGTCCGGCGATAAACACGTGCTCGATCTGTTCCGGGCCGAGGGTATAGAGCAGGGCCGACACCTGCCGCTCCGGCGGCAACTCGGCAATCCACGGCTCCGGACGCACCACCAGGCAGTCGGCCTCAAAGCCCGGCTCGATGGAACCGATCTTGTGGTCGAGCTCCAGCGACATGGCCGCCCCGCGCGTGAGCAGCCACCAGGCTTCCGCCGGAGTGGGCACGGCATACGTTCGTCGCGGCACGGCATGCATCTTCAGGCCCTTGGCCGTCTGGAGACACTCGATCGCCACGCGCGGCATGAAGGGATCGTGCCCCCCCGCCAGGCTGCTGCCCAGGGCTATGCGAATGCCCGCGGAGCGATGGGCCACGTAGTCCATGACTCCGGCCTCCAGGAAGAGGTTGGCGGTCGGGCAGTGCACCACCGTCGTCCGGGTCTTGGCCACCTGGTGGCGCTGTTGCTGGTTGAGGAAGACACCATGGCCCAGCAGCGTTCGCTGCGACAGAAGCCCCATCTCGGCGAAAATATCCACCTCATCCACGCGATCGGGGAAGCTCTCTCTTGCCGCCCGCGTCAAGGCCAGCGATTCGGCCAGGTGGGTCTGCACGTAGCACTTGAGCATGCCCGCCAGGGCCGCCGCCCCGCGCATCATCCGCTCGCTGCACGACACCGGCGTGCGCGGACTGAAGGCATACGACAACCGCCCGCCCTCCGCATTGTGCCAGCGCGCCGCCAAGTCCCGCGACGCATCCAGGGCCTTGTCCGCATCCTGACGGAGTTCCGGCGGGCAGTGCAGGTCGTTGAGCATCATGCCGTGGATGGCCCGGACCCCCCGACGGGCAAATACGGTAAATGCCCGATCCGTGGCCTCGGCGTACGGGCTGCCGAAGGCCGCCACCGTGGTGGTGCCGTTGGCGATCATGTGGGTGACGAAGTCTTCGGTGAGGCGTTCGGCCACGGCCGGATCCTCAAACCGGGCCTCAGCCGGGTATACCACCTGTTCATGCCAATCGAGCAGGGACAGGCCGTCGATGCCCCGCCGGTCCCACTGCGGCAGGTGCAGGTGGGCGTCGATAAAGCCGGGCAAAATCCAGCATTGCTCATCGCCGCACACGTCCCGGCCAGTGGCCGGCCGCTGGCAGACCTCGCTGATCCGCCCGTCCGGACCAATGCGGACAGCCATCTTGGGAGTGACGGCGCAATCGTCGGCGGAGCGGGGCTGAAGCAGTGTCCCGTACAGCGTTCTCATGACGGCCTCCTATGGACAGACACTATGGGGGATTTTAGAGCCCGGACCAATGTAGCGGGGCCATCAGGGGCGTCAAGTTGTGCAAAGAATCGCCCGGCCCCCTCCATATTTCTATAGCGCCCGGGCTTCGTAAGCGGGGTTCCGCTTAACACTCGGGCTCCACCCCGGCCGTTCCCGCTTTGCGCTCGGGCTCCGCGCCGGCCGTTTCCGCTTGGCGCATGGGCCCTGCCCCGGCTGTTTCGCGCGTAGCGGCCGGGCTCCGTACCGGCCGTTCTCAATAATTCGGTGGCGGTCTGAGCAACTCCACGGCGAAGGGTGGCCGGCCGTTTCAGGACATAACACCTGCTTTCCGTTCAGACTCACAAAGGTGGGCAAGATGCCCGCCCTCCTTCGGATTCAGGAAGGCTCGCAAGATGCCCGCCCCCCTGCACCGGCAAGACACCGGCGCGATGCAGCACGGCTCGAGGGCCGTGGCACGCAAGCTGGAACCGTTGACGGAAACCACCCCCCCCGCTAGTATTTCGACCTTCAACGGAAGCGTGGCGATTAAAGCAGACGGAGATGATTTGTGAGCTACGATTGTATTGTCTGCGTCAAACAGGTGCCGGACACCAGCAACATCACCGGTGAGGCCATGAAGGCCGACGGCACCGTTAACCGTGCGGCCCTGCCTGCAATTTTCAACCCTGAAGACCTGCACGCCCTGGAGGCGGCTCTGGCCATCCGGGAGGCACACGGCGGCACAGTGACGGTTCTGACCATGGGCCCCCCGGCCGCCTGCGAGGTCCTTCGCGACTGTCTCTATCGGGGAGCGGACCGGGCCATTCTGATCACCGACCGCCGGGCAGCGGCCAGCGACACGCTGGCGACCAGCTATATCCTGAGCCAGGCCGTCCGCAAGATTGGGCGGTATGACTTCGTCTTCTGCGGCCGGCAGGCCATCGACGGCGACACCGCTCAGGTCGGCCCGCAGCTTGCGGAAAAGCTCCACCTGCCGCAAGTGACCTATTTTGAGAAATTGGTCGACTTGTCTGGAAAAACCGCCCGGATCCGCCGGAACGTGGGCAACGGCTGGGAGGTGCTCGAGACCCGGCTGCCGGTGCTGGTGACGGTGCTGGACACGGCCAACGAGCCGCGACCGGCCGCCGCCCGCCGGGTGATGCGTTACAAGCGCGCCAGGGCGGTTGTGGAACTGGCCGGCGAGGTGAACGCCGCCCTTCCCGATGCCACCGCGGCAGAGAAGGAGGCCGAGGTGGCCCGCCGCCAGGAGGCCCTCCAGGCGAAGGGGCTTATGATCGAGCAGTGGAACCTCGATGACATCCAGGCCGACCTGCAGTGGTGCGGCATGGCCGGCTCGCCGACCAAGGTGCATCGCGTCCAGTCGATTGTGCTGACCAAGGAAGGGTTCACCCCCGTGGAGCCCACCGAGGAAGGCATCCGCAAGATGATTCATGAGCTGATCGTGGATCACACGATCGGGTGATGAGGAAGCGATCAGCAATCAGCGGTCAGCGATCAGCGGTGAGCCAGAACACGATGATTGGAACTGACTGCACGAAGACCACTGAAAGCTGACCGCTAAACGCTGCAAGCTGATTGCTGACTGCTGACCGCTGAGTGCTGACCGCTGAAAGCTGAGAGCTATACATGATCGAAGTGAACCGTAAAGGCGAAGTTTGGGTCTTTGCCGAGCAGGAAGACGAAAGCCTCAATGACGTGTCGCTGGAGCTGGTGGGCCGTGCCCGCCAACTGGCCGACCGGCTGGGCGTGAAGGTGGGCGCGGTGCTGGCCGGGTGGAACGTTCGCGAGTTGTCCTACCGGCTCATCGCCCACGGGGTGGATCACGTCTACCACGTGCATGACACTCGATTGGAGCACTATCGCACGCTGCCCTACGCGCGGGTGATGTGCCAGCTTATTGAGAAGTACAAGCCCCAGATCGTGATGTACGGCGCGACGCCTATTGGGCGCGACCTCGCCCCGCGCATTGCCTCGGAGCTGAAGGCCGGCCTGACCGCCGACTGCACCGACCTGGAGATCGGCGACTACACCGATCCCAAGAGCAAGCAGGTGCACAAGGACCTGCTCATGCAGATCCGCCCGGCGTTCGGCGGCAACATCATCGCCACCATCATCAACTACGATCGCTGGCCGCAGATGGCCACCGTCCGCGAGGGCGTGATGCGGATGCGCGAAGGCGATCCCAAGCGCACGGGCAAGATCATCGAAGAGACGATCGAGTTCAACGACTTCGACCTGGCCGTCAAGCTGATCGAACGTCACCGCGAGGCCCGCAAAGTGAACCTCAAGGCGGCCCGCATCATCGTGGCCGGCGGCGGCGGAGTGGGCAGCAAGGAGAACTTCCAGCTCATTCACGACCTGGCCGGCGCCTTGGGCGGCGCGGTGGGCGCGAGCCGCGCGGCGGTCGATGGCGGCTTCATCAGCAAGGACCACCAGGTGGGCCAGACCGGCACCACCGTCCGTCCGGCCCTCTACGTCGCCTGCGGCATCAGCGGCGCCGTCCAGCATCGGGCGGGCATGGAGGAATCCGCCAAGATCATCGCGATCAACTGGGACAAGGACGCGCCGATCTTCGGCGTAGCCCACTACGGCATCGTCGGGGATCTGAATAAGGTGATTCCGATGATGATTAAGGCGATTAAGGAGCGCGGATAGTCAGTCGTCAGTGGTCAGTTGTCAGTTGTTGGGTCACTTGTCCTTTTGTCAGTTGAGGGGGTGCCTTCTGTCTGACGAGATGGATTATGGCTCGAACTGCCTTCGAGAATCTTCGAGTCTACCGATTGGCTGAGGCACTGGCCGACGAGATCTGGAGCATCGTGCAGAAATGGGACTCGTTCGCCAGGCACACGGTGGGCGAGCAATTAGTTAATGCTGCCGACAGTATTGGAGCCAATATTGCGGAGGGCGTCGGACGTGGCACATACAAGGAGAACAGGCGGTTCGTGCGGGTGGCGAGGGGTTCGTTGAACGAGACGCAGCACTTCCTGCGTCGCGCCTACTGCCGCAGGCTGATGACCGAGCAGGACGTGACGAAGCTCAAGCCGATCGTCGATGAACTGGCTCCGTCCTTGAATGCGTACCTGGCGTCCATTGGCACCCAACGCCGCGAGGCCAAAGAGAAGCCACGACCATAGAAACAACTGACTAAAGGACCACGGACCCAACAACTGACCACTGACCACTGACAACTGACAGTTCAGTAATAGAGAGCTAAACGATGGCCAACTTTTTCACCGACAACGACGACATCCAGTTCCTCTTCGACCACATGAACCTGGCGGAGCTGGCTGCGGTTCAGGAAGACAATTTTACGCAGAACACCGGCCCCGGCGCGGAGTATGCCCCGGTCGATGCCGCTGATGCGATCGATAACTACCGCCGCATCCTGACCATCGTCGGCGATGTGGCCGGCAACCAGATCGCGCCTCGCGCCGAGAAGGTGGACCTCGAGGGCAACAAGCTCAACGAGGACGGCACCGTCACGCTGGGCGAAGGCGTTCGCGAGAACCTGAAGGTACTCTCGCAGGCCGATTTGATGGGCTTCACCCTGCCGCGCAAGTACGGCGGTTTGAACTGCCCCAACCTGGTTTACACCATGGCCGTCGAGATCATCAGCCGGGCGGACGCCTCGCTGATGAACCTGTTCGGCCTCCAGGGCATCGCCGAGACCATTAACGCCTTCGCCTCCGAAGAGATCAAAGACGAATACCTGCCCAGGTTCTCCGAGGGCGAGGTCACCGGCGCGATGGTGCTCACCGAGCCCGATGCCGGCAGCGATCTTCAGGCTGTCAGCCTGCGGGCCTGGCAGGATACCGACGGTCAGTGGCGGCTCACGGGCGTGAAACGCTTCATTACCAATGGCTGCGGCGAGATCCTGTTGACGCTGGCCCGCAGTGAGCCGGACATCAAGGACGGGCGCGGCCTGTCGCTGTTCCTGGCCGAGCGCGGCCCGCGGATCAAGGTCCGCCACCTGGAGCACAAGCTCGGCATCCACGGCTCGCCGACCTGCGAGCTGGTATACGATGACGCGCCTGCCAAGCTGATCGGCGAGCGGCAGCGCGGCCTGATCACCTACGTCATGGCCCTGATGAACGGCGCCCGCGTGGGCATCGCCGGGCAGTCGCTGGGCATTGCCGAGGCCGCCTACCGCGTGGCCCGCAACTACGCCCATACCCGCAAGCAGTTCGGGGTGCCGATTGAGAAACTGCCGGCCGTCGCCGAACTGGTCACCGACATGCGGATCGCCATCGAGGCCGGCCGGGCCCTTACCTACGAGACCTGCCGGGTGTGCGATCTGGAGAACAACAATCTTCGCGTCCTGGAGTTCAACAAGAACATCAGCGCCGAGGAAACCAAGCAGCGCAAGACCGACGCCCGCGTGCTCAAGCGGCTCAACGGCATGCTCACGCCCATGAGCAAGTATTACTGCTCCGAGATGTGCAACCGGGTGGCCTACGACGCCATCCAGGTGCTGGGCGGCTCGGGCTACATGACCGACTACCCGGTGGAGCGGTTCCTGCGCGACGCCCGCATCACCACCATCTACGAGGGCACCAGCCAGCTCCAGATCGTGGCCGCGGTCCGCGGCGTGTGCTCGGGCGCGTTCGAGAAGCGCGTCGAGGAATTCGAGGCCCGGCAGTACAGCGACGCCCTGCTCAACGAGCTGAAGGCCAAGCTGGCCGAGGGCAAGGTCCTGGTGATGAAAGGCATCGAGTTCGTGAAGAGCAAAGGCCCCGAGTACATGGACCTCTATGGCCGGAAGCTCGTGGACGCGGCCATTGCGGTCATCGTCGGACACCTGTTCCTGGGCCAGGCCGCCGGCCGTGAGGGGCAGGTTCCCGGCCCTGCGAATGAGCGCAAGCGGGCCGTCGCCCGGCGCTTCATCGATAAAGAGTTGTCGGAAATCCGTCGCAATATCGAGCTGGTCTGCAGCGGCGACACCGCCCCGCTGCTCGAATACGAGCTTCTGGCCGGTCCGGTGCCGGCAAACGCCTAGCGGCTCGACTCTTGTGAGCAGTGACAGGAAACCGGCTGAACGTGCGAAAAGCACGGCTGACGCCCTCCCGGCAGGCCGTTTGACCGGGGCTGCGCCAAGCTGTACATTGGGGTGGCAAGGAGGCTGACCACGTGAAGGAGGACGGCAACATCCCCACGACGGTATTATGCTGCGTCGGTACGCGCCCGGAAGTAATCAAGATGGCGCCCGTCATTCGGGCGCTTCAGGCGGCTCCATGGGCCCGCTGCCGGGTGCTGGCCACCGCCCAGCATCGCCATCTGCTCGACCAGATGCTCGAGTTTTTCGGGCTCAGCGCCGACATCGATCTCAACGTCATGACGGCCAACCAGCGTCTGCCCGAATTGACGGCGCAGCTTATTGTCCGGTTGGATCGCACGCTGGCCGAGGAGAAGCCCGACATCGTTCTGGCCCAGGGCGACACCACGACGGTGTTCACCGCCGCACTGGCCGCCTTCTACCGGCGAATCCCCTTCGGGCACGTGGAGGCCGGCCTGCGCAGCCATAATCTTGCCTCCCCTTTCCCGGAGGAAGCCAACCGCCTGCTGGCCGGACATCTGTCCGCGCTGCATTTTGCCCCCACGCCCAAGGCCCGGGCCAACCTGCTCCGTGAAGGCATTGCCGACGAGCGGATTCACGTGACCGGCAACACGGTCATCGACGCGTTGTTGACCGCGGCCGAAACCAGCACGCCGATCGGAGTACCTCTGGATCCCTCTCGCCGGCTGATCCTGGTGACCGCCCATCGGCGGGACAGCTTTGGCGAGCCGATCCGACAGGTTTGCACGGCCGTTCGCGAAATCTGCGTCCGACACCCGGATGTGCAGGTGCTCTGGCCGGTACACCCCAATCCGCAGGTCCGGCCGGTGGTTGAGTCGATACTGAACGGCGTGCCGCACATCCATCTGTGTGAACCACTCTCCTACGGTCCGTTCGTAACCGCCATGAAGCAGGCCACGCTGATCCTGACAGACTCCGGCGGGGTGCAGGAAGAGGCCCCTGCGTTGGGCAAACCGGTACTGGTGATGCGCAACGAGAGCGAACGACCGGAGGCGATCGAGGCCGGCGTTGCCATGCTGGTGGGCCCGAATCACGACCGGATCGTCACCGAGGCAGGCCGGTTGCTGAGCGATCCGGTCGCCTACGCGCGCATGGCCCGCGGGGCCAGCCCGTATGGGGACGGGCGGGCGGCGGAGCGGATTGTTCAGGCGATCGGTGAGTTCACGGGCAAGATCTCGAAATCATGATCGCCTGAGCGCGTACGATTCGCCCCGCGCAGCCCCAAATTGCCCCCCGAAGCGCTCTGGCCGGGCACCATTGCTCTGAACCGGCCGTGAAAGCCGACATCGGCGGATGTCGGTATCGCGCGACGCAGATTTCGTTGCGGATCGAAATGCGCGGTATCCACTATAACCGTCTGTAGAGCAGCGGCTTGCGGGAACGCTGGCGGTGGGCCATGCCGTTAAAAGCAGCAAGAACTATTAACATCACGCGGCAGGTCGGCATCGCCGTGCACCGTGCTTGCCGCCCTGTACCTCAGCGTTAGAATGGTATCATGGATTTAAGTACAACCCTGATCACCACTCGCTCATTGCCGGTGAGTCATTATCTTCGCCCCACGGTTTTGCTGCGCACGCTGTGGGCGCACCGCGAGTTGATCCGGCAACTTACCTGGCGCAATGTCCTGGCCCGCTACCGTGGGTCGGCTCTGGGTCTGGCATGGTCGTTCGTGTTCCCGCTGCTGATGTTGACGGTTTACACCTTCGTTTTCGGCGTGGTGCTCAAGGCCAAATGGGGAAACACGACCAACAGCTCCATGATCAGCGTGGCTCTGACCCTCTATTCAGGCTTGCTGGTGTACGGGCTTTTTGCTGAAACCCTGGGCGCCGCCCCCACGCTGATCCTGGGAAATCCCAATTATGTCAAGAAGGTGGTATTCCCGCTGGAAATCCTCCCCGTGTGTTCGCTGGGGGCCGCGATGGTGCAGTTTCTGGCGGGCATCGCGGTGCTGCTGATCGGATCGCTGGTGTTCGCGCAGCAGGTCTCCGCGACGCTGTACTGGTTTCCGCTGGTGGTGCTGCCACTGGCCATGCTCAGCGCGGGCCTGGCCTGGTTCCTGGCTTCACTCGGGGTCTATGTGCGCGATATCGGCCAGTTCATCGGCGTGGCACTTCAGATGCTGATGTTTCTGTCGCCCATTTTTTACACCCTCGAACAGGTTCCGCCGGGCTTTCGCAAGGTGATGCTGCTCAACCCGTTGACGCCGATCGTGCAGAGCGCCCGGGCCGTGCTGCTGTGGGGCCAGTCTCCCGATTGGGGCGCCTTGCTGAGCGTCACGCTGATCTCGGCCGTGGCCATGCAGGGCGGCTACGTGTGGTTCATGAAGACCAGACGGGGGTTTGCTGATGTCCTCTAGCCCGGAACTGGCTGTGGCGGATTCCGCGTTGGAGGCCTCGCGGCAGGACGCTTCCACGGAGCCGGTTATCTCCGTCCGCGGGATCAGCAAGTGTTATGAGATCTATGACAAGCCGATCGATCGCCTCAAGCAGACGCTCTGGCGGGGCAAGCGGCGGTACTACAGGGAATTCTGGGCCCTGCGGGACATTTCCTTCGAGGTGCGCCGAGGCGAATCCATCGGCATCATCGGCCGGAACGGTTCCGGCAAAAGCACACTCCTGCAAATCATCGCGGGCACGCTGCGCCCCACCCATGGCGAGGTCGAGGTCCATGGCCGGGTGGCCGCCCTGCTGGAACTGGGATCGGGATTCAATCCGGACTTCACAGGTCGCGAGAACGCGTTTCTGAATGGGGCCATCCTGGGAATGACCAAGCCGGAGGTCGAGCGGCGTTTCGACGCGATCGCCGCCTTCGCGGATATCGGCCAGTTCATCGACATGCCGGTCAAAACCTATTCGACAGGTATGCTCGTCCGGCTGGCCTTCGCCGTCCAGATCCAGCTCGAGCCGGACATCCTGATCGTGGACGAGGCCCTGGCGGTGGGCGATTCGCTCTTCCAGAAGCGCTGTTACCAGAAACTCGAAGAGATGCGCGCCAAGGGCCTGACGCTGGTCTTCGTATCGCACGATCAGGAGTCGGTCCGGACGCTGACCACGCGGGCCCTGCTGCTGGATGGGGGGCAGGTCCGGGCCCTGGGATCGTCCGCGGAAGTCGTATTGGAGTACCGTCGCCTGCTTCACGAGGCCGAGAAGAGCTACTCGGAGAGCGTCGTCAAGGCCATGTCCAGGGGAAGCCAGACAGTTCCGGCTCCGACCGCATCGACATCCTCCGGTACCTCGCAGCGATCAGCGGCTTTCTCCTTTGGCGATCTTGACGCGGAAGTGATCGCCTGCAAGGTCCTGAACGAGGAGCGTGAACCCACCTCGGTCTTCAATCCCGGCGACCTGGTCGTGATCAGAATAGCCGTTCTCCTGAATCGCGACATGAATCATCTGAACGTCGGTTTCCGGCTGCGCAGCAAGGAAGGCGTAAAGATCTACTCCTGGGGTACATTCAACCAGGATGTGGAAATATGGGAATCCGGGCATGAGGGAACGGTGTTCTGGGACAAGGCCTTCGCCAAGGGCGAAATCGTGACCGTCGACTTCGAGTTTGTGTGTCGCCTGGGCCAGAACTTTTACGAGGTACAGGCCCTGGTGGCCGAAGAGCAGCGACGGTTCTTTGGGGCCCAGCGCATGCTTCACTGGCGGGATGAGGCGGCATTCTTCCATGTGCAGGTGCTCACGGATCGTCATTTCTTCGGCGGCGTTTGCGACCTGTGCGCCCGTGCCCAGATCAGTTCCGTGCAGTCGCCGGACACGGGAGTTGTCAAGTGAACAGAGGTCTACGATGCGGCTCTTGAAAAGACTGTTGGGATTATCCGGCAACCCCACATCCCAGCCGGAGGAGAGCCGCGGGAGGCTGCCAGGCCGGCCCAGGCCCGTACCGGCTTTCGTGCTGGCTTGTCCCCGGTCGGGAACGACCTGGCTGCGACGAGCGCTCAATGCGCATCCGGAAATCCTCTGTGTCGAGAGACGGCTCTTTGGAATGTACTGGGACACGGTTCAGGATGCCGGGGCGGCTCGTCCGCGATTGCGATTGACGACGGACTATTACATGAGCAGCCTGGCCCCGGTGGTCCATGGTGGCGATCTGCCGGTCAATCCGGAGGAACTGGCTGCCCTTATGCTGTCCCGGTTCGTTGCTACCCTCGACGAATGCCTGTTGGACGTCTCTTCGAAAACTCTCCTGGTGGACAAGCTCACCCCGTACCCCGGAACGGCCGAGGCGGTGGCTGCCGGTATCCAGCGGTGCTGCCCGGATGCGCCCATTATCCAATTGATTCGTGACGGCCGAGACGTCGCGACCAGCGGGGTATTTCACTGGCTGAACAAAACGACGGGAGAAGGCGACGATCCGATCCGCCGGCAGCGTGTGGCGTACTTTGTCGAGCGCCGGCAAGGGGTTCAACTCGAGCGTTTTTTCTCAGACCAGGATCTGTCGCAGTGGTGCGACCTGTGGACCACGGCCATTCAGGTGGCAAAGCTGCTGCGCCCCCGGCATCGGATCTTAACCGTCCGGTACGAGGACATGATCCAGGATTTCCCCACCGTGCTGGCCGGGCTGTTTTCATTCCTGGGCGTGGATGCATCCAGAGACATTGTTGATCATGCCGTTCAAAACGCCTCCTTCGAAAAGATGTCAGGAGGCCGCCGGCGCGGAGAGGAAGACCCGACCGCCCACGTGCGCAAGGGGGTTACCGGTGACTGGCGCAACTACTTCACCCGCCAAGACGCGGACGTGTTTTGCCGGCTGGCCGGTGAGGAGTTGCGCGCGTGGGGTTATGAAGCCGACGATGATTGGGTGAAGGATGTCCCCGCCGTTCTGAAGCTGCCCAATCCACACCAGGGGTGAAGAGGAATGCCGACCACGGATTACCGAAAACTCTATGATGATTTCTGGAACCAGGCCGACGGCCAGCGCCGGGAGCACCACGGGAACGACGCGACGATCGTTGACCAGATCCTGTCGCTGTGCGGTGGTGGCCGCTACCTGGATGTCGGATGCGGGATGGGCGGCATGGTGCGCGCCTTGCTCAGAAAAGGCGTGGATGCCCACGGAGTGGATATTGCCCAACGGCCCGTTCAGGCCCTGAGCATGGTCGCTCCGGGCCGATCTCACCTCGGCTCCCTGCTCGAGCTGCCGTTTCCTGACGAGTCGTTCGACACGCTGCTGTGTACGCATGTTCTCGAATGTCTTGAAGAGAGCGACGTGGCCCGGGCGTTACAGGAGCTTCGGCGGGTAACACGCCGTTCATTGTTTCTGACCATCGCCACGACGCCGGATTGCGATAATCGCTGGCGTCGCACCGTTCATGGCCGCGACTGGTGGGAAAACGCCCTCTTTCAGGCGGGCTTTCGCAAGCACCCACGATCGCAGACGCAGTTCCCCTACGAGTCCCTGGAACACGAGCAGGGCCTGATCAACGTGGTAGTCGAGAAGATTCCCCGCGCCGCGCTGGCCAGGTACCCGCTTGAAGCGCTCGCCCCGGAGCGCGATCTACACATGGACATGCTGCGCGAGACGGGTCGGCGCGCCGACGCCCATATCGCCCGCTATCATCTGGCCTGCACGTTCGTTCGACCGGGAGACGTTGTCCTGGACGCCGCCTGCGGGCTCGGCTACGGTTCGGCGGTGCTGGCCAGTTGCACTCCGGCAGGCCGCATCATCGGCATTGACGCGAGCCGCTATGCCGTTGAATACGCGCGCGCGAATTATGCCCTGCCCGGCGTGGAGTTCAGAGAGGCGGACGTCGCCGACTTGGGCTTCCTGCCGGACCACTCCGTGGATTACGTGGTTTCCATGGAGACGCTCGAACATTTGCCCGACCCCGAGTCGTTCCTGGCCGAGATCCGCCGCGTGCTGCGGCCCGGCGGTCGAGTCGTGGTCAGCGTTCCGAACGAGTGGGTGGATAAGAGCGGCAAGGACCCCAACCCCGCGCACCTGCACGTATACACCTGGCCGAAACTCAGAGCCCAGCTCGAGCGCTGCTTCGTTCCGGAGAAGCTCTACGCCCAGACGGCCGGCGGCGGCCTCAAGCTGAGCGACAGCCCTCGTCGCCTGCGGGAAGTGCCCCTCGAAGAGCATTCCGAAACCCCGGCCGAATGGTGGCTGGCGGTGGCCATGAAAGACCCGGTCGGCGCTCCCAGGGAGGGATACCGCGAGACCAGCTTTCCGCACCACGACCATCAGGCTTATCACATCACCGCCTTCGGCCGCGACTACGACAATCCGTGGCTGGTCAAGGGTATGGTCTCGATAGGCATGCGGATGACCGACCCGCACGCGCTCGAGCGCATGGCCAGAAAAGTGCTCGAGACCTCTCGACCCGGCTCCGCGGATGCCGGTGCGGCCCTGTGCGTCCTCGGCTATCGGCTTCTCGATGATGCGGGATTGAGCGTCGCAAAGACGGACAAACTGCTGGAGACCATCGAAGCTTACCACGCTTCCGCCGACGATACCGCCCATGCCTGGCGATGGCGAATCTCCAACCAGTATCTGGCCGGTCTGTTGTACCTGGCGACCGGCCGGCTCGAGCAGGCCCGCGAGGCGTTTCTCAAGTGCGGCCGGATGGATTGCCTAAGGTTCAGTCCGCTGCTGGCCACCAAAACCGTGGATGCCCTCTTCCATGCGGGGTTGATTGCCGCCTCCGCCGGCGCCCTCGAATCGGCGGCCGCAAACTGGCAGGCCGCCTTGCGGGAAGCGCAGCGTGTGCTCTCCGGCGACTGGCTCAACATCTGGGGAAGCCCCGAAAAGGTGGTCGAGTTCGGGCTGCCCGAGGCCACCCAGGTCCTCGACCTGGCCACGCGATGCGCATATGGCCTGGTGGGCCTGCGGCACTGGCCAGCCCGGCCGGGCTGGGCCTGGGTGCAGGCGTTCCGGAATTCCGCGTTGGAGCTGCTGTACTGGCGCCGGCTCTCGGCGGAGCGTTACGGCACCATCGCCGTACAGGAGCGGGAGCTTATCCAGCAAAACGCGGCCATTAACTGGCTCCGTTCAGAGACCGGCCGACAACAGCAGGAGCTCGAAGCGGTCGGCGCACGGCTTGCCGCCGCTGAGGGCGCTCGCGACTGGGAGCGGGCCGAGGCTCAGCGGCTGTACGCAGAACTTGCCGACCTGCGGGCCGCCTTTGAACGTCAGGAAGAGGCATTCAAAAGCCGCGAGAAGGAGCTGGCCGACCGCCTTGCGTTCGTCGAAAACCAGCGTGACTGGGAACGATCTGAGGCCCAGCGGCTGTACGCCGAACTTGCCGACCTGCGGGCCTGGAGCGACAAGCTGGACAGCATGCATGCGGAGCAGTGCCGCCAGTCCGCGCAGCTTCGAGAGCAGTTGGATGGAATCTACAACAGCACGGGATGGAAGCTGCTTCAGATTGCCTATCGCGTGCGGTTCGGCCTGATGCCGCTGGGAAGCCGGCGCGACCGATTCGGCCGATGGTGCATGCACGTGCAGCGCCGCTTCCGCTTTCACGCCCGACAAGGGCCCCGGGCGCTGCTGACCGCGATGCGGAAGGCGTTAGGCCGCAATTGGCGCAAGGCGCAGGTCCTCGCCTCGGGCGAGGCCCGGCAGGTGCAACTGCCCGCGATTCCGGAGCGGGCCGGGTTCGCAGCGGACGTGCCGGGCCTGGTCAGCGTGGTCCTGCCGGTTTACAACCAGGCCGATCTCCTGCGTGAATCCATTGAGAGCGTCCTGGCCCAGACCTATCCCCACTTCGAGTTGATCATCGTTAATGACGGATCCAAGGACGACGTTGCCCGCGTTCTCAACGAGTATGCCGGCCACCCAAAGGTGCGCATCCTCACGCAGGAGAACCAGAAGCTCCCCAAGGCATTGAGCAACGGATTCGACTTCGCCCGCGGCGAGTTCTGGACATGGACCTCCGCCGACAACCTCATGGAGCCCCAGCAGCTTGAGAAGCAGGTTGCCTTCCTGCGGGCCAACCCCGAGGCGGCGATGGTCTACTGCGACTACCTGGCCATCGACGATCGCGGGCAGCCGCTGCGCGACCCGAGTTTCAGGCCGCAGAATCGCCGTTCCCCGGACTCTCCCGAGATCCATCTTCCTCGAGAGACTACCAGTCTGAACACCACGCAGGATAACTTCATCGGGGCCTGCTTCATGTACCGCGGGTGGGCCGGTCGGTTGCTGGGCGATTATGTGCCGATTCTCGGCGTGGAAGATTACGACTACTGGATGCGCATGAACGCGCTGTTCCGGATCAGTCATTTGGGAACCGATGACCTGCTCTATCGATATCGCGTGCACGACAACACGCTGAACGCCCGCGCGGCCGAGCACCAGATCTACCAGCGCGCCCAGCGGCTCATGTGGTATGAGCAGCGCCGCGGGAGCTATTACCAGCGTCCCTGGAAGATCTACGTGGATGATCCCACCTATGAGTGGCTTCAGCATCTGAACATCAGCGGGCACACCGTGCGCCGCCTGACCGCCGACAACGCCATGGCCCGCGAACGGGAAGAGACAGTGGTTATCGTGCGGGCCGATACGCTGGAGCGTCTCGACGAGCGGCAGCTTCCCAAGACGCATTGCCTGGCCGTGTGGTGCGACTCTGAACCGTCGCTCCCCTATCGTCTCGGACATCTGATTCAACGGCTCGCCCACCTGTGCCTGGCTCCGGACGCGGCAACAGCCGACAGACTGGCCCTCTATACGCGACAGGTTTTCGAGGTGGCGCCCGGCCAGGCGGCGTTCAACCTGGTCCTGGCTTTCGCCAAGAACGACATTTTTGCCCGCCAGACCCTGCCGGCCGAAGACTGCACACGCGCGCTTCCTCGCATCTATTGCCCGACGGGGCGGCGCCTGCGCGTGCTTCTGCAGGCGGAGGATTTCGTGCAGGGAGGACTTGAACGCGTCATACTCGACGTGGCCGCCGTGCTTGATCCGGCCGAGTTCGAGGTCAGCCTGCTGGTCCTGGGCCGGCAGGGCCCCATGGCGGAGCAGGCTCGCCGGGCGGGACTGCGCATCCTGACTCTGCCGGACGATGGCCGCGAGGCAGCGTACCGGCGATTGCTGACCGAGGAGCGCATCGACGTTGTCAATGCGCACTACTCGCTCTTTGGCGCGCAGATCGCGGACGAAATGGGTGTGCCGTTCATCCAGACGGTGCACAACGCATACGTGTGGTCCACCCCCGAGGACATTGCCGCCCACCGGCAAGCCGACGCCCACACCACGGCCTACCTGTGCGTTTCGAGTTCAGTGGCCGGCTATGCCGAGCAGCGGCTTGGCCTCCCGGCGAACAAGATGCTGGTGGCCGCCAACGGCATCGACTTGTCCGCCATCGATGCGGCCCGGGAACGCGTAGACCGGGCCCGGGAGCGCGCCCGTCTCGGCTTTGCCGACGACGACTTTGTCTTTCTCTGCCCGGCCTCGATCTCGGCGGTGAAGGGCCAGCTCCACCTGGTGCGGGCCCTGGCCGTCGCCCTGGAAAAGAACCCGCACATCCGGGTCGCCCTGCTGGGCCGGGTGTCGGATGACGAATACACGGACATGGTCCGCCGGGAGATTTCACGGCTCAAATTGGAAGAGAAAGTCCGGCTCCTGGGCTACCACGAGGATCCCTTCCCCTTCCTGCTGGCCTCGGATGCGTTCATTCAACCCTCCTTCGTCGAGGGCTGGAGCCTGGCGCTGGCCGAAGCGATTTACGCCGGTCTGCCCTGCGTGGCAACCGACACGGGCGCTGCCCGCGAAATCCTGAGCCAGACGGGCGGTATCGTGGTCAAGCACCCGTTCCGATCCTTGCTGGAGCACGATCACATCCAGTTCGCGGTCCAGGAGAAGTGCGAACAGCCGGCCTTCGTCGAAGAACTGGCCGCGGCGATGGTGGCCACGGCCGCGGATCCCGAGCCGCCGGCGCTCAGCGACGCACTCCGCGAAGCCATCGACCGGCAGGAGGCCTACCAGGCATACGCCCACGTGTTCCGGTGGGTGGCCTTCAAGGGCCACGCCGCGGCCGTCCGGCCGCTGGTATGGGAACTGCATCGCAGCCGCGGCAGCCACCGCCTGACCTCCGATCCGCTCCGGCGCGGCGGCCGCCGGCGGGCGGGTGGCTTCGAGGCTTTCCAGCCCAGCGAGCAATCTGTCAACCAGGTGTGCGAGCGCGCCCGGGCCGGCAAGGGCGCCGTGGTGTTCCTGCGTTCCATTGACTGGAGCCAATGGCTTTTCCAGCGCCCCCACCACCTGGCCCGGCGCCTGGCCCGAAAAGGCTACACCGTGGTGTACGACGACAGCGACCGGTTCACCGGGTTTTCGGGCTTCAAGGAGATCGAACCGAATCTCTATCTCTTCCGTGGCACGCCCGACCTGCTGCACCGCATCCCCGACCCCATTCTGTGGTCGTTCTGCTACAACTATCATCTCAAAGATGGGTTTGCGCCCGGCTCGCCGGTGATCTACGACCTGATCGACGATTTCGCCGTTCACCCCTACGACCTGGACCTGATGAAGCGCAATCATCAGCGCGCGCTTGCCGAGGCGTCCGTGGTCGCCTACGTGGCCCGGCACCTGGAGAGTCTTCTGCAAGATCGCCCCGACCGCCTCTACCTGCCCAACGGAGTGGAAGACGATCTCTTCGCCGACGAGACGGTGCCGATGCCGCATGACCCGCGGATGCGCCAGATCCTCAAGGAAGGCAAGCCCATCGCGGGCTACTACGGAGCGCTCGCCCAGTGGTTCGACTACGACCTGCTTGAAAAGGTCGCCCGTCGCCGGCCGGATTGGAATTTCGTGTTGATCGGGGTGGACTACGACGGCAGCCTGGAAGACCGGCCGATGCTCAAGTGTCCGAACGTGCACTGGATCGGTCCGCGGGATTACGCCACCCTGCCGGCGTATCTGCGCGCTTTCACCGTCGCCACGATTCCATTCGCGATCAACGACATCACCCTGGCCACCTCGCCGCTCAAACTCTACGAGTACTTCGCCGGCGGCAAGCCGGTGATCACCTCGCCGATGCCCGAGTGCATGGCCTTCCCGGAAGTACATATCGTACGCAGCGCGGAAGAATTCGCCGTTGCCCTGGACAAGGCCCGCGAGGAGGGCCAGAATGCTGCTTTCCGGGCACGGCTGCGGGAAATCGGGCGGCTGAATTCATGGACCGAGCGCGTGCGAGAGGTTGAGGAGGCGTTGGCCGCCGCGGCCGCCAAGGAGCAAACCCGATGAGCCGCACGCTGAGCGCTTTGACGGCGGATCGGCGTTCCGAGGCAGGAGACAGGGTTCCTGCCGCCCCACCCCGCGCGGGAGGACGATTCGCGCGCCGGACGCTCTTACTGGCAACGTTGGGGGCGAGCATCGCAGGCGCGTTCATGATCGCCGCCCGGCCCGCCGATCAGCTTGCGCTCAACATCGCTATTGATGACGCATTCTATTATATCGTGCCCGCGCGCCATCTGCTGGCGGGCGAAGGCTACAGCCTGGATGGTGAAGTGCCGACCAACGGCGTTCAACCTTTCTGGGCGTTGATAACCATCGCGCTGTGCGCAGTCCTTCCTTCCGACGAGGCCGTTGTCCAGGCGGTCGTGCTGCTCTCAGGGCTGCTCTGGATCGGGGCGGCCGGGCTGTTGTACCTGGCCATGCGCCAGTTCAGCTCCTGGGCGGCAATGGTGACGGCCGCCGGTTTTGCGCTGGCCGGTTTTGGCGGGCGCATGGCATTCCAGGGCATGGAGAACGGCCTGCACGCCTTTCTGTGTGCACTTATCTTCTGGTTTGGCGCGAGACACCTGGCCTCCGCGGTCCAGGCCCCGTCGCGGGCCCCGTCTTCCTTCTACCTGAAGCTCGGTCTGCTGCTGGCGCTGGTTACGCTGACACGCATCGACAGCGCCGCGCTGGCCGTGATCATGGGCATACTGGTTTTGGCGGGGTTGATCAGGCCGGACGGCAGCGCGCGACTGGGGCTCAACATCCGAGGCGCCCTCTGGCTGGCTGTGCCGGGAACCCTTCTCGTGGGCGGTATGGCCATTCTCAGCTATTCTTATTTCGGAGCCGTTACACCGATCAGTGGTCTGGTGAAGCTGCATTATCAGGCGGCCAGAGGGCCGCTCCACGGGGGGGCGATCGGCTCGCTGCTGTATCATGCCAGGATGCTCATCAAGATGAGCACGGCGCCGATTGCCGACAACATCGAGCACACCTTGTGGGCCGCGACCGGAGCGGTCTACTCCGCGGGGACGCCCCGGCGCATCTTCCTCGTCGCGCTGGCAATCGGCGGGATCATTCTGGCCCTGCGGGGCTTCCGGTCGGTGAAGCTGGGCCGCGCCTGGCATTGGTACCTGGCAGGCCTCTTGGCGTTCGTCGTCGTGCACGTGGCCGTCTACGCGGTATGCTTATCGCAATTCACCGACTACGGCCTCTGGTATTTCGCCCCGCAGTTGGTGGCCCTGTGGCTTGTATATGGCGTACTGCTGCTCGTGCCCACCCGGCTCATCGATGCAGTTCAAGCGCACAGGTGTGCTGACGACCCTCTGCCACGGCAGCGTCTAACCGGCATCCTCGCCTGCGTTGCCACCGGTTGTATGCTCGCATTTGCCATCTACCCCGTTTGGGCGCTTGGGCGGGGGCCGGGCCGGGTTTTGGCCTGCTATCGGGCCGGCGAGTGGATGAAAACTCATCTGCCGGCCGGCACACGGGTCGGCTGTTTCAGCGCCGGCATCGTGAGCTACGCCGCCTCGCCTCAGCGCATCATCAACCTGGATGGCCTGATGAACGACCGGCACTATCTGGAGAACTATCTCAAACCCTGCAGAATTCCAGCTTATTTGCAGATCAGAGGCGCGGAGTATTTCTGCGACTACGGTTCGGCGGCGGCCTGGCGCAGCGGCAGCTACGGAGGGTTGGATCTGAGCGGCATGCAGCTCGTTCGCTGGTGGCCCATGTGGGATGACCTGAGCTACGGGGTATGGCGAATCCTTCCGCCGGGAAGTCGGGGCGATGTGCTGGATCCCGTACCGGGCCCCTGCGACCGTTTTTCGCAGATACAGTTTGCGGCCGAAGTGCTCGGACGGTTTCCTGTCGTGCCGGAGTTGCAGTTGGAAGCTCAACTTCGCGAACCGGGCAACGGCGATCTGCGTGTCCTGACGTCCATCGTCGAACCCTCCGGCAGCCTCCGGCATGTCCTGGCGTTCAAGTCCCAGGCCGCCATGCTGAAGATTACGGAGAATCAAGTGGACATGAGCCGACGCGCTCACATCCTGTTTGGCAACGCGCTTGAGCTGGTGGGCTTTGACTTGCCGGAAGGCCCGGTGCGGCGCGGCGAGCGATTTGTGATGACGCGGTACTGGCGGCTGGTGAACCCGGCCCACGACTACACGGATGTTTCATTCGAGCTGTGGCTCTATCCCGGCCGGCCCGCTGAGTACGAGCAGATTTCAGATGCCCAACGCATTGTCCACAAGGCCCGGGCATGCCACGGTACGTATCCACCCAACGAGTGGCGCGTCGGAGAGATGATCGCTGAAACGTACAGTTGGACGATTCCCCCGGAAGCGCCTCCGGGGCAGTACCCTGTCAAGCTCGTCCTGTGGGATCCCAGCAATCGCTGGCTGCTGCCGGATTGGCCGGGAGCGAACCCGTCCGATCCGGGCATGCTCCTGGGCAACATTGAGGTGACAGCGCGGTAGCCCTGGTCTTGCGTTTCGTTTTCTCGGCGAATCGTTCGTCTTCAGGGAGCAGGTATGAGACCCGAGACAGACGCGGCAGTACGGATCAGGTATGAGGCGACTTCGGGGCAAGCTCTGCGTTTTTCGATGTTGCGCCGGCTGTTGCTGGTGTTCGCGTTGTCTCTTGGCATTCGCGTTGTCTGGGCCGGATTTTCCTACGTGACCCCCGTTTCTGATTTCGCCAACTACCACGACCAGGCTCGTCAGGTGTTGAGCGAAAGGTCCTTTTCCAACCTGACCTTCAAGGGCCCCGGGTACCCGGTTTTCCTTGCGGGCCTCTACGCGATTTTCGATGAGGACGTGCAGAAGGTCGCGTTTGTGCAGGCTCTGATGGGGGCAATCAGTTCAGGGCTCGTGTTCCTTTTGGCTGCGCGCGTGTTCTCCGTCGGCACCGCCACCCTCGCAGGTCTGCTGCACGCTGTTTCTCCCACCATGCTCGCCTATATTCCGGTACTTGCGTCGGAGAACCTGTCCGTCCCCCTGCTGCTGGGCACGATCCTGGCGCTGGATTGGGCGCGCGACCGGGAATCCGGCCGTGCATACGGCGCTCTTGTTCTGGCCGGTGCACTGTTCGCCCTTGGATTGCTGACCCGCTCCGCCGTGCTGTTCGTTTTACCCGCCTGTATCCTGCTGCTGGTGTATGACCTGAGATTCCGGCGATGGAATTTCAAAAAGCCCGCGGTTTTCGTGGCAGGCGTAGTGCTGGCCTTGTCCCCATGGATAGTGAGGAACTATGTCGCAGGGCTGGGGATAACGGTATTTGGCGGCATCTCCGGCGAGGCGCTTTACTTCGCCAACCACGACAGTTGCCTGAACGGGGAGATGGGTTCGCCGCCGTACATCACCGAAACAAACCCGGTGAAGCGCGGCCGGATGTACGCAGATGCGGCTCGATCCTGGATTCGGCAGAATCCGGGACGTTATCTCAACCTTTGCCGGGTGCGATTAACCCGCCTGCTGGGTGCCGAACCGGACTATTGGGCTGCACGGGCCCTGACGCCCCTCCGGGCCGAAGACCCGCTCCTGACAGCGGAGTTCCGATCCATGTACGGCAGTCCGGCCCCCGCGGAGATCGTCGCCCGCGCCAAAGCCATCGTGGATCGCAATCTCAGTTATCTCACCTGGCTCAACGTGGCATCCCTGTCCCCACTGGTCCTCCTGGCCCTGGTTTTGTCTCTTGCCCGCTGGCGTGAGGTGGCGGTCATTCTCCTGCCGGTCGGGGCGTATTTCGGCGGCCTCACGCTGACAGTCGCCAGCATGCGGTACCGCATGCTCTCTGACCCGTTCCTCTACATCCTGCTGGCTGCGCTGCTTTCAGATCTCTTGACCCGTTCGACAGAACTTGGTCAACGTCCTCCGTGGTCCGTCAAGATTGCCCTGGCCTTATTGGCCATTCACGCCAGCATTTTTGTTCACGCGACCGGCCTGTCCGACTCGCTCTACCTCCTCAAGCCGGTCCCGGCCAAGGCTCCGGATACCCGTGATCTCGCCTTTGAATCCGCCGGACTGACTGCCTTCGCTCCGGCCTGGGTCCACCGCAGCGATGTCCGCATCGAACCGACCGGTGCCGGCCTGGAATGCATGGTATCAGGCGGCGCCGATGTGTCGGCTGCGCAATATGGAGGTGTCTCGCTGAATCTAAGCCCGTGCGATGCGCTCCGCCTGGATCTCACGATTGTGGACCCATTGTCAGTCCGGGAGGTCTTTGTTGAACTGGTGGATGCGGGGGGGGGGCGTTTGGCCAGATGGCGATGGGATGTGACTGAACATCCAGTCGAGGATGACTCTCGCGGCACTTACGTCTTTGTCCGCGGAAAGCCGGTGAGGTGGTTCGTCGCGGAAGGCAAAATCCACAAAGGCAAGGCCACTGCCGCCAACATTTTTGTGCAGGTGGCTCCCCAGAGCACCGCCCGATTCATTCTCCACAGAGTTGAGACCGGAACAGCGACCCGGTTGGCAAGTCAACCGGCTTCGCACTAGCCGACGTCCTTCGACCAGCCGGCCTCGCTGCGCCGCGCGCGATCGCATCGCGTCCGAATGTCGATCGCGGCGAACAGCCCCTCCAGATCGCACGTGACCAGCCAGCCGCAGCGGTCGCTCGCCAAACGTTGGGGGCTGGCCGACGAGGACCACGCGGCATATAAATCCCATCCCTCCGGCACCCGCGTTGGCAACGGCGCCTCAGAGGTTAGCACCAACACCTTGCAGCAACCGGCCGGCAACTCTTCGGGCAGCGTCGGATGCTCGGCAAGGCTGCTCGCGATCCGTACATGCACGGCCGGACCTGGCTGCGTTTTCTCTGCGAGCGCGGTTGAAGCCAACTCCACCTGGCCCGCGTCAAGGATGGCACGCTTCAAGCGATCGGCCAGACGGTTGGATAGCTCGTCACGCGGATCCGCACAGATTTGCCACGCGAGGGGCTTCACGAATGATTCCCGCCGGGCCGTATCAGCCGCCAGCAGCCGTGCCACGTTCTCCCTGGATGCCAGCCCTCCCTGCCGGCTGGTCAGCGAATCCTCATGGTATCGATACTCGTAAACCGGGTGGTCGAAATCGGCATGTTCGAGCCGGAGCATTGCGTTAACACGCATCCAGTAATCGTAATCCTCCAACCCGAACCACCATGGGCTGTAATCGCCGATCAGAAAGCGCACACGCGAACGATACAGAAACGCCCCACCGACAATGTTGTCGGGCCGCACGTTCAATTCGCAGGTTGTGGCAGGAAAATGCAGATGATTGCTGCCCAGGGGGCGCTGATAGAGCGGGTAATGCGGGCTCTTGAGCAACGGACGGCCCCGTTCATCGATGATATCCTCGTTCGCGTAGATCATGTCCCAGTCCGGGTGACGGAGCAGACACCCCACCATGCATTCGAGGAATTCGGGGCGAAGGCGGTTGTCCGCGCTGGTCCAGGTAAGGAACTCCCCCGCCGCGGCTCGAAAACCGGCATTCAAGGCGGCTGGCAGCTTCTGATTAGTCTGGCGGATCACCCGTATGCGCCGGTCCCGCGACGCATATTCCGCCAGGATATCGGGGGTGTCATCGGTAGAGCCGTCATCCACCACGATCAACTCAAACTCAGCCCGAGTCTGGGCCAGGACGCTCTCGATGGCCTCTCGCAGGTACGCCGCCCCGTTGTACACCGGCAGCACAATCGACGTCAGCCCCTCCACGCCCGGCACCCGCAGGGCCGACAACTTCGCCGGGCACAGCTTGGACCTTGCCCGTTTGTACCGCAGGAAGCCCCGTGCCGGACGCGATACCGGCCACGGCACACCGTGCCGTCGCAGCCACGAACGAATCTCCCGCTGACCGGCAAGCATCCGCAGCCTGACCGGCCATGACCACCGTTTTATCGCGGCAACCCAGCCCTGCCGCTCAGCCGTTGATTCGGCATTCCTGGGCTGGCTCGCTGCCGACAGGCAAGAACCGGCGTCCCCATTGGAACAGGCCTCGTCCTCCTCTCTCGGACCGCAAGAACCTTTCGACGCGCAAACCAGCCTGTATAGCTCCTCGGTGGCCTCCACCATCTGCTCTTCCGTCGGCACGCCGCTCGGCTTTGATCCAGCCGGATGCGTCCGAGCATATTCCAACGCACCGGCCAAACCCTCGACCGAGCCCAGGGGATAACGCAAGCCCGCATCTGCGATCAACTCCGCTACGCCACCCCGTTCCGGCCCGACCACGGCCACACCAGCCGCTTGGGCCTCCAGCACAACGTAAGGGCAATTCTCCAGCCAGAGGCTGGTCACCGCCAGAACATCGAGGCTTCGCAGAAAATCCCGCATGATGCCGGCGGGAAGATTGCCGGGGAACTCCACGTTCAGCCCCGCCGCTGCCTGGTGCAGACGAGTTGCATATGTCGGCTCGTTGACCGGGCCGGCGATACGAATACGAGTCTGCTTCCATCCCAGCAGTCTGACGGCCTCCAGAAGCAGGTGCGGCCCCTTGTGCGGAGCCAGCGCGCCCGCATAGCCGATAGTCAATTCGGACGGCGACTTCACGTGTGTGGAGACCGCACGGGGATTGGCAAACCATTCGGCCGCGATGCCGTTGCGAATGATGCGCCAGCCGTGCTGTCTCCTGGAGCCGCTCAACAGCTCGTGCATGGTCCGCGACGGACAGATCACACCATCCGCCTCGTGCAACACCTCGCGCAAGAACGCTCGGCGACCCGGCCACCGCCACATGTCCTTCGGCGACATGCCGTGCCTGGCCGCCTCGACGTAGTGCATCGCCAGCAACGCAGACGCAGGCAGCCAGCGCAGTCCGGCCAGGCCTCGTACCCACCGGCGGGAATGGCCGGTGCCAATGCAGCGGAGACACTCCCTCCAGTCTGGTTTGCCGTCGCACAGGGTCCCATCCCCGCGCAACAAGGTCCCCTTGGGGCAAATCCACCAAAAATCATGAGCGGTAATAATCAGCGGGATGTTCAGTTGTCGGGCGGCCCGGGCCATGCCTGCGCCGATGTGAGCGGGAGTGTTGAGATGGACCACGTCCGGCCGCCATTGCCGCAGGAAGGGCGCCAATCGGCGCGGCGAAAGCCCCTCCACCGCCATCCAGCCCCGGGTCGGATATGCGAATAATTGTTGCTTCTCGTCAACGCACTCACCGAGCCGCCGCGACCTGTCCAGTCCAAGCGGGTCGCCGGCCAGGATCGCCACCTCGTGCCCCCGGCGACGCAAGGCCGTGGCCAGTGTCGTCACGTACCGTTCGGTCCCCTGCGTGTACGACCGACCGAACTGCATCGTCACGAAAAGGATCTTCATCCGCTCAACACCCTGTCCAGCCGCTGACGGATTTCCACCAAGTCTCCCTGGCCCTCATACGTCACCGGCCCTTCATAGCGAATCTGCCGGAGGGCCGCCACGACTTGCGGCCAATCCACGTCGCCATCGCCCGGCAGGCAGAAGCCCCGGGGGGTTCCTGACTCCAGGCGATAGTCCTTGGCATGAACGCGGATGATCCGTGTACTCAGGGTTTGAATCCAGTCCTGCGGATAACCGAACTGGAGCACGTTGCCCACATCCAGGTACGCCCGCACCCACGCGGAATTCACATGGTCGATCAGTTCGCGCATCTCGACCGGGGAGAGCAGAAACCGGCTCCAGACGTTCTCGATACCGATCATCACATTGCGGGCCTCGGCCTCAAACGAGAGGGTCCGCAGTGCGTTAAAGGCGTACGACAGGGCCTCTTCGTAGGGCACGGCCGGCTCCCGGGCGTTCCAGCGTCCGACCACCCCCGGCACGACCAGCAGCACCGGAGCTCCCAGCCAGCGGGCCCGATCCAGCGCCGCCACCCCCAGTTCGAGGGCCTTCTGGCGGGCGGCGCGGTCCGGCGAGGTCAGCGGTGTCTGCCACCACAGGCCGGTGGCCAGCCCGGCGATCTCCAGTCCCGCTTCACGGATCTGATCACCAAGTCGGCGACAGGAGCTCTCATCAGTCAGAAGGCTCAACTCCCCTTCCGCATCCAGCACCGGCTCAAGGGCCTCGAAGCCGGCCGCGCGGGCCGCACGGGCGGCCTCCGCCCACGGCGTGCCCGACGGGAACGTCCAGCCGTTAATACCTGTCTTGAAAATACCTTCACTTGGCAAGCGGCACCGTTCCGCTATCATGGCCTGATTCTTCAGACCACAGATCCACTGGATCCGAGGAGACGACCGACTTTGCTCGCCGATGGATTGTTCACGCTATTGCAAACCTGGCATGGCGGGCTCATGCAGGCGATCCAGCCCTGGCATGCCGTGCTGATGTACGTCATCATCATCGTCATCTTCGTCGGCCTGGCCCGCGATTACGCGCCAGCGGACGTCCTGCTCCTCGGCGGGACCATCATGGCCGGTCTGCTGGGAATTATCAATTCCAGAGAAGTTTTTGCCGGTTTCGGCAATCCCAGCATGTTGATGGTCGGAGCCCTGTTCGTGGTGGCCGCCGGCCTGCGCGAGACCGGGGCCCTGGACCTCATCGGGCACCGAATGCTGGGCAAAGCCCGCCGGGAGGTCGGGGCACTGTCGCGCATGCTGGTCGTGCTGACCGTCTCCTCCGCCTTCCTGAACAATACGCCCATCGTAGCCATGTTTGTTCCGATTCTCATGGACTGGTGCCGGAAAAACGGCGTGTCTCCCTCACGGATGCTCATTCCCCTCTCGTTCATGACCATCCTGGGCGGAATCTGCTCGAAAATCGGGACCAGTACGAACTTGGTAGTGGACGGGTTGATGAGGGATTGGGTGTCGCTCAACGGCACTGGCGACCCCGTGCTCGCCGAGCAACTCCGTCCGATGGGGCTCTTCGAGCTGGCCAAGGTCGGGGTGCCCATGGCGCTGATCGGCGGCGCGTTCATGCTGACCGTTGGCCGCAAACTGTTGCCCGACAACAAGAGCCTGATGGAACAGCTTGGCGAGTCCACCCGTGACTACCTGGTGGACATGTTGGTTCAGCCCAACTGCCGGCTGATCGGTCAGACCGTTGCGGCGGCCGGCCTGCGGCACCTTCCGGGTTTGTTTCTGATCGAAATTAACCGCCAGGATCGCACCATCACACCGGTCGAGCCGGACGAGATCATCCGGGCCGGCGACCGCCTGACGTTCACCGGCGTGGTCAGCACGATTGTGGACCTGGAGCGGATTCCCGGCTTAATCCCCGCCGTGGACGACGGTTACGAGACCAAGGCCGCGGACCGACGGAACCGCCGGCTCTGCGAGGCGGTGATTTCGAGCACGTCCCCGCTCATCGGCAAGAGCATCCGCGACGCGGAGTTCCGGGCTTTGTATAACGCCGCAGTCGTTGCCGTCCATCGTGGCGGGGCCCGGCTGCACGGGCGCATCGGCGACATCGTCATGCGCGCGGGGGACACGCTGCTGCTGCAGACCGGCCCGCACTTCGTTCGGGCCCACCGCAATAACCCGGACTTCTTCCTGGTGGGCAATGTAGAGGAGGCCCGCCCCATCCGGCACGATCGGGCCTTGCTCGCCATGGGATTGCTGGCCGTACTGATTACCCTGCTGGCCACGCAGATCATCCCCGAGGCGGTGGCCGCTTTCCTGATCGCCGGGCTGATGATCGCGACCCGCTGCATCTCGGCCTCCGAGGCCCGGCAGAGCGTGGACTTTCAAACGCTGATCGCCATCGCCGCGTCCTTCGGGCTGGGCAAGGCCATCGACGCATCCGGTGCGGCGGACCAGATTGCCGGCATCATTACCCATGTCACCGGCTACACGGGGCCGACCCTTGGCCCATGGGCCGCCCTCGCGGCCGTCTACCTGGTCACCATGCTGTCGAGCGAGCTGCTGACCAACAACGCCTCGGCCGCCCTGGTCTTCCCGTTCGCGATTGCCACCGCCCAGGCGTGCGAGGCCAACGCCCGCCCCTTTGCCATGGCGGTCGCCTTTGCCGCCTCGGCCGCCTTCGCCACCCCCATCGGCTACCAGACGCACATGATGGTCTGGGGGCCGGGTGGTTATAAGTTCGGAGATTTCCTGAAGATAGGATTGCCGCTGGACTTCCTGCTGATGATCGCGGCGACCATCCTGATTCCCCTGGCGTGGCCGTTCTAATGGACCGTGCGCGATGGCCAGAGGGCATGATTTCGTACCGCCAAAGCTCCGACCGGCTGATCTCCGCCGCCCCGTTCTCGTATACGGGTCGGGCTCGGTACTTGCCGTTTGCACCCTATACCGGCGGTCGTCTCGCCGTGGCGGCAGGGCTCCGTGCCGGCCGTTTCTGCCCTATGCCGGCGGTCGTCGCGCTGTAGCGGCCGGGCTCCGTACCGGCCGTTTGCCACCATGGCGACTGGGGCCGCCCCCACGGGCAACCCGGTGGACTTGCGACCCCGCACAGACCCAAGCAGCGCTTTGTGAGGGCGATAAGTGTAGAATAGCACATTCGCCGCCGATGAAACCGGGGTGATAGCCATGCCATACCAGAATATGACACTTGAAGACTTTGCTCGCCATGTCGGCATGCGTATTGATGAGGTCCGGCGGATGGCCGACCGGGGCAAGTTGCCCGCGCAGAAAGTGGGCGGGCAGTGGCGGTTCAACCGTGCCCGAGTTACCGAATGGCTGCAGCAGGAAATCCCCACGTACGATGATGACCGCTTGGTGAGAATCGAGCAGGCCATGGGGCCGCGTGAGGTTTCCCTCGATGATCAGAGCATGATCGTGACCGACCTCATCGGCCTGGAGGGGGTTGAAATCCATCTTCGGGCCAACACCAAGGCTTCCGCGCTGCGCGAGCTGGTCGGCTTGGCCGGACAAACTGATCTGCTGTATGACCCCGAGGGGTTGCTTGACGCCCTGCAACAGCGCGAGGAGATGTGCTCAACCGCGCTGCCTAACGGCGTGGCCATCCCTCACCCGCGTCAACCCATGCCCTATGCCTCGGCCGAGCCGCTGATCTGCGCGGCCCGGACGCTCCACGGCATACCCTTTGGGTCCAACTACGGCGGGCTGACCTCCCTCTTCTTCCTGATCTGCTGCCACGACGACCGGCACCACCTGCGCGTCCTGGCCCGGCTCATGCGCATTCTCGACGAGGCCACCATCACCGCCCTCAAGGCGGCGGAAACGTCTGATGACTTCCTGCAGACGCTGATCGATAAGGAAACGGAAGTGGTGAAAGCGATGAAGTAGATCGGCGGTTGTCATCAGGCGTGGAAGACGAGATCCAGAGGAATCGCCGGCGTACGACTGCCCCCACGTCCAACCCGTACCATCAGCCTTTCAACCATTCCTCCCGATTTTGGGCCACAAACTCATCGTCATTGAGATCTGGCCAGGCCGCGTAAACCCGGTCGATCTCCGCCGCCTGCCCCGGGCTGAGCGTTTCGTTCTCGTCGAGGCACCAGATCCCCTCCAGTAACCCCTGTCTGCGGAGTACTTCGTGCAGGCCGGCGATACAGCCGGCGAAACCGTTCGCGGCGTCGAAGAAGGCGGCGTTGGCGTCGGTGACGGCATTACCCAGGGCCAGGAGCGAGGCGGGAATGGCAGTCCCGCCGGCAACCGCCTGGTGGCACTTTTCAAAGATCTCCACCGCCTTGCGGGTCCACACCGCCCAATGCCCCAGCAAGCCGCCGACGATTCGCCGTTCGACGGTCTGGCCGTTGACGCGAAAGCGGTACGGCGTCGCCAGGTCGGGAATGATGTTGTCGTCGTTGCCGGTGTAGAGGGCGATATCGTCGCGGCCGGACTCGGCCACCGCGCGGACGACGTCCAGCGTCTGGTAGCGGTTGAAGGGCGCGATCTTGATCGCCACCACCCCTTCGATCTCCGCAAACCGCCGCCAGAAAGAATACGGCAGCACGCGCCCTCCGACGGCCGGCTGCAGGTAGAAGCCGAATACCGGGATAATTTTGGCCACCGCCCGGCAGTGGTCGATCAGTGCCTCCTCATCGGCATCCTTAAGCGCCGAAAGGCTCAACAGCCCGGCGTGGTAGCCCAATTCGCGGGCCAGGGCCGCCTCCCGCGTGGCCTGCGCTGTCGGCCCGCAAATGCCGGCCACCCGCACCAGGGGCACGCTTCGCCGTACATCCGCCCGGCGGGCCTCCTCGGCGGCCAACTCCAGCACCGGTCGGTAGAGCCCGACTTCCGGCCGGCGAATGGCGAACTGGGTGGTGTGTACCCCCACCGCGATCCCGCCCGCCCCCGCGGCAATGTAGTAG
>JAAXZI010000018.1 GCA_012719955.1 Phycisphaerae bacterium
GCTACAGCGGGGGCGGGGGGATGGCCGTCCTGACGGCCGAGGCCCTGCCGCCGGGGGTGATGCTGGACCGGCTGATCCTGGTGGCCGCGGCCATTTCACCCCGGTACGATCTGAGCAGGGCCCTGGAGCATACACGCAACGGACTGATCAACTACTACAGCCCGCGCGACTGGGCGTTCCTGGGGCTGGGCACCGGCGTATTCGGCACCATCGATCGCCGTTGGGGTTCGTCCGCGGGGCGGGTAGGGTTCCAGGACGAGGCGGGCCGTCTGATCCAGTCGCCCCGGATTGTCCAGATCCGCTGGCAGCGGGAGTGGATTGACCTGGGGCACAACGGCGGGCACATCGGGTGGTTGTCCCCCCGGTGGGCGCGGACCGTACTGGCGAGTCATCTTCGCGAGCCGTTAAAGGCTCCGGCGGGGCTGGCAGGCCAGCAGACGCCGGAGGCGGGGATCGAGAAAGATCGATCGTAGCTCGACCGTGAGGTTCAGCGATGGCAAGTGTCCGCGGGCCGATCCGAGGGCGGGCTCTGGCGGGGGTGGTCCTCCTGATAATGACGTCGGGCTGTTACCAGGCGGATCCGCTGCGCCGGCAGCGGCTGGAGAGGGGATGCGTACTGATTCTGACGGGGGTGGAATGTTACGCCGCTCAACATGCCGGGCTGGCCCGGGGGTTGCGCGAAGGGGGGGAGGCCCGGGCGATCCAGATTGAGGAGTGGGGCTACAAGCCCTTTGGAACCTTGCCCAACCTGTTGAGCTACCAGCTCAATCGTCAACGGGCGGCCGGGCTGGCGGCACGGCTGGTGAAGTATCGCGCGTCGTACCCGGAGGGAGAGGTAACCATCATCGGCTTCAGCGGCGGGGGGGCGATGGCCCTGTTCACGGCGGAAGCCCTGCCAGCGGACTTTCAATTGGATCGCATCATACTGCTGGGGGCCGCGGTCTCGCCGACGTATCCGCTGGAGGGGGCCCTGGCACGCTGCAAGCGGGGGATCGTGAACTTCTACAGCCCGTATGACTGGTTCATGGACGGGTGGGCAACGAAGACGTTCGGCACCATGGACCGGGTGAAGACGGATGCGGCCGGCCGGATCGGTTTTCGCGGTGCTGACGGGGAGATGCTGAAGCGAGACGGTTTAACGCAGATCAAGTGGAGGCCGGCGTGGCGCAGGCTGGGGCATCTGGGTTTTCACGCGGGGTGGCGATCACGGGCGTGGGCGCGGGAGGTATTGGCCGCCTACGTGAATGCGCCCGTTGAGCGTATCGCGCAGGAATAAGGCTTGACTGTTCCGGCCGGGTCCGTATAGATTAGGGCCGGGAAAAGCGGCCGAACGGGTTTACCTCCCGAACCCCTCGGCCCATCACTTCACGGGAGCGTCTGAAAACGGAGGAGGGGACTATGTCAGCTCGACAGGTCTGCGCCTTCTTGGCCTGCGCCTCCGTGGCGTGGGCAACACCCTTGTACATGGTTACGGATTTGGGAGACCTGCCTGGAGGCACGAATTGGAGCCAGGCCACCAGCCTCAATGAGTATGGGCAAGTGGTTGGGTACTCGAAAGTGGACGGAGGCAACGATCATGCGTTCCTCTGGACGCCGAACGTGCCCAACGGCACCACCGGAACCATGATCGACCTCGGGGACCTGCCCGGCGGCCAGAATTCCAGCCAGGCCATGGGGATCAACAACCTTGGCCAGATCACGGGTGTCAGTTCGAGTCAGGACGGAAGGCGGGCGTTTGTATGGACACCCCAGGTGCCCAACGGGACGGTGGGCACGATGACGGCGCTGGGCACACTGCCCGGCACGAGCCCCACCAGCAGCGGGGCCGCGATCAACGACGCGGGGCAGGTGGTGGGCTCGTCCTACTGCGGCGCGTATCCAGACCAGCATTACCGTCCATTTCTGGCGCACGCGTCGGGCGGAGAGTTGACCAACCTGGGCACGCTGTCGGACATCCATGACTCGCACGCTTACGCCATCAACTCTTCGGGGCAGATAGTCGGTCTGTGTGGGTCTATGGCGACCTTGTGGATGCCGAATACTCCCAATGGTTTCGAGGGCCAGCTCATCCCGTTGGGCGATCTGCCGGGGGGAAGCGAGTCCAGTACAGCGGTGGCGATCAATGACCGGGGACAGGTGGCCGGCTCAGGCCATACCTCCGGTGGTTGGCGAGGCGCGGTGTGGACGCCGCATGAGCCGAACGGTACGACCGGTTCTTGGGTCAGCATTGGAGACCTGCCGGGCGGCGAAGCCCACAGCAACGCGCTGGATATTAACAACCTCGGGCAAGTCGTGGGCGTGAGCAAGGCCGCGGACGGCGATCGTGCGGTGTTCTGGTCGATCACCGAGGGATTGTTGGACTTGAATACGCTTCTGGATGCCAGCGGCGAGGGCTGGATACTGACGAAGGCTTTTGCCATCAATGATCGTGGCCAGATCGTGGGGTATGGAATGTTCGATCCCGATGGCGCGGGGCCTCTGCCGGCAGTTGGACGCGGCTTTCTGCTGACCCCGGTGCCGGAGCCATCCACGATCGGCTTTCTGGCGGTGGGGCTGATCCTGCTGGGCATCAGGCGGCGGAGGTAAGCTTGGCGCGTGGGCGTTGCACACGCGGCGACGGCGACTCGGCTGCAATCTCCGTTCTCTGCGGGTTGGGGCTCAGGCCCGGGCTGAAAAGCCTTTGCGGGTGAGCATTTCAGCCGCGATCCGGGCGGCGCCTTGTGCTGCCCGGCCGGTGCCAAGCGAGGCGATAATCGCGGACAAGTCGGCTTTCATCTGTTCGCGGCGCGGCTGGTTGGCCAGCAGGTCGAGGGCCTCGGCGGCAATGGGAGCGGTGGACGTGTAATAGGGCATGAACTCGGGGACAATCCGCCGGCCGGCGAGAATGTTGACCAGCGAGAGGTGCGGCGTGCGGATGAGCCAGCGGGCGATCAATTGGTAGCCCCACCTGGATCCGTTGTACATGATGACCATGGGGACGCGGTGATAAGCCACTTCGAGAGTGGCGGTCCCGGAAGCGCACAGGGCCAGATCGGCGGCGCTGAGGACTTCGGCGTTGCGGGCGACTTCGATGCTGTAGCGGAATGTCTCGCGTTCAAGAGCGGTCTTGAGCCGGTCCTGCGCGGACGGGCCGGCGGCGGAGAAGAGGAACCAGACATCGGGATGTTGGGCGGCAATGGCCCGCGCCACCTCGATCTGTCCCGGCAAAACCTCGTCGATGACGTGTCCCCTGGAACCTGGCAGACAGGCGACCACCGGCCGGCCGCGGGCGCGGAACGCCTCAACAGTGGCCGGATCAGCCTTGACCGCTTGCAGTTGCTCTATGAGCGGATGGCCCACGTAGCGGGCCGGCACGCCGCGAGAGCTGAAATACTCCTCTTCAAAGGGCAGCAGGCAGGCGATGCGGTCAACCCGCCGACGGACTCGCCGGATTCGCCCCGGGGCCCACGCCCAAAGCTGTGGAGCAATGTAATAGAGCACCTGACAGCCGGCGGCCTTGGCCTTCTTGGCCATGGGCAGGTGGAGGGTGGGGGAATCGACCAGGATGACCAGGTCGGCCGGCTCTGATTTCAGCAGTTTGCCGACCCGGCTGAACAGGCGGAAGGCCCGGCCGACCAGCCGGATAGCACCGGCCAGCATAGCCGACCGGCTGGTCCAGTCTTCGATTGCATGGCAGCCGACAGCCTGCATCTTCGGGCCGGCGATGCCGAAGAATGTTGCGTCAGGGTAGAGCTCCCGGATGGCTTGGATGAGGCCGGCGGCATGCTGGTCGCCACTGGGCTCGGCTGCGGAGATGAATATTCTTGGGGTGCTCCGCAGCGGCGAATTTTCGTCAGGAGGGAGTGACGCCATATCTAATGCTCTGATGCCCTTTCCAGCGAGTGAATTTCGCGTCGCTGGCGTCGGCAGGGCCCTTACCAAAGCGCTTCCGTGCACGGCAGCCGGGCTCCGCACCGGCCGTCTTCGCTATGTCGTTCGTGTGTAGCGGCCGGGCTCCGTACCGGCCGTTCCTGCCTGTGGCGACCGGTTCCCCAGCCTTTGGCCGGGGGGACCCGCCCGCCGGCTATACAGGTACGGACCTCTCCAATTGGAAACAACACTAACACATCGGCAGTTTGATAGGGGAATTCCCCTGGTCGCGTTTGGGCCCGGGGCCCTCGCTTGCGCTTCGGGCTCAGGTTCATTGCCTGGGTTTGGGGCCCACGGCGGGGACTGTATGCGGGGTCGGCGAGGAGGTCAACAGTGGCGATAAGATTTTATTCGGGCAGGGGCTTGGCTTTCGGTCAGGTCTTTGGTTATCATACGGGGTTCCTGTATCGCCCGATTGGGTTACATGACCGTGCCCAGATGGGTGAGCCTGTGCCGTTGTGCGGGCGCAGGTGGGGGTTCTTTCGCGCGAATGGCTCGCGCGCCCGGGGCAAGTTCTGCGACGCTTGCCTGTGGGGTTTTAAGATCGCTTCGGGAGGTATCGCTTTGGCGTCTGAGTTGGTGCGGAACTTGATTGAATCGGGAGTCCACTTTGGGCATCGAACCAGCCGGTGGAATCCCAAGATGCGGCCTTACATCTTCGGCAAGAGAAACCTGATCCACATCATTGATATTCGTGAGACCGTCAAGGGTATTCTCAGAGCCAAGAAGTTTCTTGCGGGTACGGTGGCTAAGGGGGATGACGTGCTGTTCGTCGGCACAAAGCGACAGGCGCGCAATTCCGTGGCCAACGTGGCGACGCGCACGGGCATGCACTATGTGATCGAGCGGTGGCTCGGCGGTACGTTGACCAACTTCCGGACGGTCCGGTCGCGGCTGGCCCGCCTGGAAGAGCTGGAAGCCATCGAAGCGGCCGGCATGGAAGAGAAGTACAGCAAGAAGATGATCTCCTCCATGACCCGCGAGCGGCGCAAGATTAAGCGTAACCTTGAGGGCATTCGGCGGATGGACAAGCTGCCGGGCGTGCTGGTGCTGGTGGACGTTCGCCGTGAGCACATCGCCGCCAGGGAAGCGCGCAAGCTCAACATTCCGGTCATTGGCCTTGTGGATACGGATTCCGATCCGGACTTCGTGGACATTGCGATTCCCGCCAATGACGATGCGATGCGGGCGATCGAGTTGATCCTCAACGAGCTGGGTGACGCCATTGAAGAAGGCAAGCGGGCCCGGCCCGAGCCGAGTGAGCATCCGACCGAAGGCGGCCCGGCCCAGGCGCATGGTCCACGTCCGGAGCGGCGGTCCCGCCGCGTGACCGCGCGAGCGGATGAGCCGCCCCCGCCTGCTGCGGAAGCAGGGCCCCAGGAGCCGACCGTGCCGCCGTCCGAGGTGGTGTCCTCGACGTGACAGCGCTGACGGCCCGGGTGGCCGGTCAGACCTGGCAGCTCGACCTTTGGCCCGGAGGTCGGGTCTTGAGCGGATAAGCCTTACGACTTGGCTCAGCGGCCTGGCGGCCTGTGGGACCGTACAGGCCGCTGAGCTTCTTCTCTACGACAGATTCAGTTGCCCTCGTCACCCGGCGATCACGGCTAAAATAGGCGGCTGAACGCCGTGTGGGCACGGGTTGAGTTTCCGTGTTGCGGAAGGCCGCGACGCGCAAGGGGCTCGAATAGGCGATTACAAGATTCAGGAGCAAGAGAACAGATGGCTGAGATTACGGCGCAAATGGTGAAGGACCTCCGAGAGCGCAGCGGCCTGCCGATGATGGACTGCAAACAGGCCCTGGCCGAGGTGGGCGGTGACATGGAGAAGGCCATGGAGCTGCTTCGCAAGCGCGGAGCGGCGGCGGCCGAGAAGAAGGCCGGACGGGCCACCTCTGAGGGCCGCATCGGCAGCTACCTGGATACGCAGAAGGGCGTGGCGGCGATCGTCGAGATGCTCTGTGAGTCGGCCCCGGTCAGCAACAACCCGATGTTCAAAGAGTTAAGCGACAAGATTGCCCGGCAGGCGGCCCTGAGCGGCGTGGTGGACGCTGAAGCGCTCCGCACCTCGAAGCTGGTGGATGAGCCGGACAAGACGGTCAATGACCTGATCCATGACACGGTGAACGTCATCCGCGAGAACATGGTGCTTGGCCGGATCACGCGGGTCGAGGCAAGCAAGCCGGCCGTGTACGTGCACTTTAACGGCAAGGTGGGTGTGGTGCTGGCCGCCGAGGGCGCCGGCGCTGATGAGGCAACCCTGCGCGACATCTGCATGCACATCGCGTTTACGAACCCGATGGCGGTCACCCGCGAACAGGTGCCCGCGGACGTGGTGGCCAAGGAGAAGGAGATCACCGAGGAGCAGGTGAAGGCCTCGGGCAAGCCGGCGGCCATTTTGGAGAAGATCGTCGCCGGGAAGATGGATCGCTGGTTCGCCGAGCGGGTGCTGGTCGAGCAGCCGTTCGTGAAGGATGACAAGAAGACCGTGGGCGAAGTGCTCAAGGGAATCGGCGCCAATGTCATCAGCTTTGCGCGATTGCAGGTAGGCGTCGCCTGACGCAGCGAACAAGGCCGCGAAAGCGGCCTTTTTCATAGGTGACGCCGACCCCGAAGGGGCCGGTGAGAGCAGCCACCAGGGCAGCGAAGCGGAACCGGTGGTTTGGAGGTCGCTGCCCACAGGTTCCGCTTTGCTTCACCCGTGGCTACTTTCTTTCCGCCCCGTTGAGGCGGCGAGGAGGAACTAATGGCCGAGGATTCAAAAGACAGCTTGCCTCATTCCAGTAACTCAACAGAACGACCCAGGCCAGAGTTTCACCGGGTTCTGCTCAAGATCAGCGGGGAAGGGTTGGCGGGTCCGGAGGGCTTCGGGATCGGCGGCGCGGCCCTGGCCCATGTCGCCGACGAGCTGCGCCCGGTTCATGCCATGGGCGTGCAGATCGGGATCGTGGTCGGCGGCGGCAATATTCTGCGCGGCGAGAAATTCGCCCGTGAGACGCACATCACGGAGGCCACCGCCCATTACATGGGCATGCTGGCCACGGTGATGAACGCCCTGGCCCTCCAGGAGACGCTGGAGGCCGAGGGCATGCCCACGCGGGTGTTGTCCTCCATCCACATCGCCTCGGTCTGCGAGCCGTACATTCGCCGCCGGGCCATCCGCCACCTGGAGAAGGGACGGATCGTGGTGCTGGCTGCCGGCACGGGCCGGCCGTATGTGACGACGGATACGGCCGCGGCCTTATCCGCGGTGGAGATCCAGGCCGACGCCTTGATCAAGGCCACCCAGGTGGACGGCGTCTACAGCGCCGACCCCAAGCTGGATCCCAACGCGCGATTTTACGAGCGCCTCAGTTACGACCGCGTGATCAACGAGCGGTTGAAGGTCATGGATTTAAGCGCGGTGGATCTCTGCCAGCGCAACGGCGTACGCATCCACGTGCTCGACCTGCACAAGCGGGGCAACCTCGCGAAGCTGGTGAGTGGTGAGGTGGTGGGGACCACGATTTCCCGGCAGGGAGATCCCGGGGCCGGCATTTGAGTTTCATCCGATGGAGTGCATCATGAAAGGCGTTGTTTTCATTCGGGATCTTCATCAACACGTTGGGCAGACGGTTACACTGGCCGGCTGGTTGTACAACTCGCGCGTGAGTAGCAAGGTTGCCTTCCTGGTGGTGCGCGACGGCACGGGCTTATGCCAGTGCGTGGTGGACAAGGCCGGCGTTTCGCCGGAACTGTTCGAGACGGCCGCGCGCCTGACGCAGGAATCATCTCTCCTCGTTACCGGCAGCATTCGCGCGGACGAGCGCGCCCCCGGCGGGTACGAGCTCCAGGTTTCGGGCCTGGAAGTGGTTCATCGCACCAGCGATTATCCGATCACGCCGAAGCCCCACGGGATCGACTTTCTGTTCAAGCACCGCCACCTGTGGCTGCGTTCGCGGCGGCCGACAGCCATCATGCGGGTTCGTCATACGGTCATTGACGCGATCCGGCGGTTTTTCAACGACCGCGGTTTCATGCTGGTGGATACGCCGATTTTCGCCCCCTCGGCCGGCGAGGGAGCCCAGACGCTTTTCGAGGTGGATTACTTTGGCGAGCCCATGTATCTCGCCCAGACAGGCCAGCTCTACCTGGAATCAGCCGCGCTGGCCTATGGCAAGGTTTACTGCTTCGGACCGACGTTCCGGGCGGAGAAGTCCAAGACCCGCCGGCACCTCACCGAGTTCTGGATGGTGGAGCCGGAGATCGCCTGGGCGCGTCTCGAAGACCTGCTGGAGGTGGCTGAAGACTTCATCGTTTCCATCGTGCAGCGTGTGCTCCGGGACAACCGGGCTGATCTGGAATTCCTGGGCCGGGACATCGCCGCCCTGGAGCGCATCCAGAAGCCGTTCTATCGATTGACCTACAGCCAGGCGGCGGAGATCCTCCGCGGCCCGCAGGCCCGCGAACTGCTGGAAAAGGATCTGGCGGAGAAGACCGCCCGGGCGGCCGAGCTGAAGGCCTCCATTGAGCGCAAGGAAAAGGAACGCGTGGCCCCGGGGGTCAAGAAGCACGTGCAGGAAAGGCTCGCGGCCGAGATTCTGGATGAGCGCGAGGAACTGGCCGACGTCGAGGAGCAACTGACCAACATCCCGAAGCATATGGAACTGGCGGCCAACTTTGAGTGGGGGAAGGATCTGGGCGGCAGCGACGAGACAATCATCTCGCGCCTGCACGATCGCCCCGTGTTCGTGACCCATTACCCGCGCGGGTGCAAGGCCTTCTACATGAAGCGCGACCACGAGGATCCCCGGACGGTGCGCAATTTCGACTGTCTGGCCCCGGACGGCTACGGCGAGATCATCGGCGGGTCGCAGCGCGAGGACGACCTTGACGCCTTGCTGGAGCGCATGGCCGAGGAGAACATGGTCACCAAGCCGTATGAGTGGTATCTCGATCTGCGCCGCTACGGCAGCGTGCCGCACGGTGGTTTCGGGCTGGGCATCGAGCGGACGGTGGCCTGGATCTGCGGCCTGAAACACATTCGAGAAACCATCGCGTTCCCACGGCTGATGGGGCGGGTTTACCCCTGATCGCCAGCGACCGGTTACCAGACGCCAGTTGCGGGTTACGCCGCGCCGAAGTTCTTGTCTTCCAATGACCAAGCGCGCCTTAATGGCCATGCGCGATGGCGAGGCCGGCAAGCGTGCGCTCTGTGTGCTACGGCTGTTGAGCCGTGGTGGGACAGCTCAGGCGTTCCGCACTGCTCAAGAGCAGTGGCACACACCGCAGCAGTGGCACACACTGCGTGGCATCGCGCCCGACGACGCGTCGCAGGATCGCGCACGGCCATGGGGTTTGAAGATACGCTTACAGAGGTTATCAGGAGGCGCAATGGGGATGGGGTAACTCCTCTAAAAGATGTCTCCTGCGGCGTTTTAGGCTTGAGCGACCTCTGAGGAAAATTATATTCCAACCCAAGCCGCCCGGATGGATCCAGGGCGCCAACCTGCTTGGGGTGATTCATGCTTTGTATTCTCCTCGCCGCCCTGATGGCGGCGGTTCCGCCGACCCGGTCCTGGGAATGCGTACCTTCAGTGGTTAAGAGTGACGGGAGCGAGTCGTTCCGGTTGCTGGTTTCGGCTGATGCGGGTGCGCAGAGCGTCACGCTGCAGCCATCCATCTTTCTCCAGCCGGCCGGCGAGTGCGTCCTTCGCGACGATGGTCAGGAGGGCGACCAGGTAGCGGGGGATGGCGTATACACGTCGCCGGTGTTTGCTCCCTCATTGCCGGCCGCTTACCTGCCGTTGCTGGACCGTTTCCGACGCGACCCGGACAGTCCGGCAGGGATCGGCTATCTCGATGTGGGCACGGTGACGATCACGCGGGCGGACGGAACCCTCTCGAAATTCCAGCCCGACCTGGGATTGATCCTGCCGGACCGGGCGTCGGTTCCGTGGGCGCATCACTCGCCTGAATTACAGGCCACTTCGCATCTGCTGAACATCAGACACGCGACGGCGGCCCAGCACCGCTTGCGCGGGGTGGATTCGGATCTCCAGAACCTCACCCGGAAAACATATGCTTACATTGATGATGCGTCGGATTTTCTGGTCTTCTTCTGTCCCAAGAAGGTGGAGGTCGTGCCTGAGACCCGGCCGGAGAACGCGCGGGCCGGATTGTTTGAGCCGGTCCGGGTGGATTTTGACGGCACCGGGCGCCCGCGCATGGACGAATCTGCCGCGTATGGCAGCGCGGGGCGTTTACGTGGACTGATTTTCCTGGATGTCGGCCAGCGGGGTATCTATTCCGCGAACCTGGTCCACGAGTTGATGCATCTGTGGAGCCCGTTGCGGTATGCGCCGATCCTGGAGAGCGATCAGGCTCATTACTCCGGGCATAGCAACGTGGGCAGCATCGTGGGCGGCAGCCTGTGGGGGCGCGGTGGCGAAGAGTCTCTTTTCGTGGCCAGCCGGGGGAGCGGCCAGGTGCTCAAGTTTGACGCCCTGACGGGTGATTACTCCAGTACGGTGGCGGACTTATCTGCGGTGGTGCCGAGTCCCGGCGCGATGTTCGCGCCGCCGGGCGAGTATCTGTATGTGGCGGCGTCGAGCGGTTCGTCGATTGCGCAGGTGGATGCGGCATCGGGGCAGGTGGTGCGGACGTTTGGATCCGGCACCGAACTGATCAACCCGCGGGGCATGGCTCTCGGGCCGAATGGCACGCTGCTGGTCGCCAGCTACGGCACCCACCAGATTCTCAAATACAACCTTGCCACCGGCGCGTATGAGGGCGTGTTCGCCGCGGGTTCCGCCCTGGCGGGCCCGATGGGCCTCGTGCGGTCGACCAGCGGCAGCCTGGTGGTCACCAGCGAGAGCAACAACCGGATCCTGGAGTATGACGGAGTCAGCGGCGCGTTCATTCGGGTAGTTGCGGAAGGATCGCCGCTGGACGGCCCCTTCGGACTGGCTTTCGGCCCCAACGGCAATCTCTTTGTGGCTAACTTCAACACCCACCAGATCTTGGAATATGCCTGGCCGGCGGGCACGTTTGTGCGGGTGTTCGCCGAGGGTTGCAGCTTGGTGAAGCCCACCTGGATCGCGTTCCGGTCCGACGGCCATTTGCTGGTCAGCAACAGCGGCGCCGACTACGTGGTTGAGTTTGATCAGAACGGGGCTTGCGCGAACGCCACCTTCGCCGGCAGTCCGCTGAGCCAGCCTCGGGGACTTGTCATCCGAGGTCAGGCCGTCGATAACGTGGTGAACTGTGAAGAAGGTCGCAACGGCGGACACCGTGCTGCGCCTATCGACTTGTATGCCATGGGTTTGATACCGGCATCGGCCGTGCCGGATGTTCTGCTTTCCGATCCCAACGGACCGTGGCCATTGCAGAGCTGTGGACAGGCCGTGACGGTCGCGTCGACCATTCCGTTCTCGCAGGTGATCGAGGCTCTGGGCCCCAGATTGGCAACAGAAGCCCGGGACTTCCGGTTGACATTTATCGTGGAGACCGATGATCGGCTGCTCAATGAGACGGAAATGGCTTTTTACCATCACCTGGCCGAACATGTTGAACGGCTTGTAGATATCAATCAACCGGATCCCTATGTTGGTTTCAATTGGGTTCCGCTGACTCGCTATTTTCAGGCGGGCACAACCTGGACTTCTCGCCTCCAGATACAATGCGATTTCGATGGGGATGGCGATGTAGACCAAGGGGACTACGCTCTTTTTGAGCCATGTCTATCCGGCCCGATGGTCCCACTGGCAAATGGTTGTGAGAAATTTGATCTGGACAGGGATGGCGACGTAGATCAATCCGACTACGGACAGATGCAAGTCAGATTCAGCGGGCCGCAGCAGTAAGCAATTTTTGCGCGGTGAATACTCAAAGTCATGCTCCGAACTTGTGCGGAGAGACCGCGCGCGGAGGCATTCGTCAAAAAAATTGGCGCTATGCTGGAAAAACTCTCTTGACAATCAGCGTGATTGATGTTAGATCATCCAGCATTCATATGTAGCGGCGCGGGAGTGCGCCTGTCTTCTGTAGCTTGACAGATCAGGGCCTTTCTTTCCGGTGGGATCCGGGAACATGGAGAGGCGTCAATTTCATCCTTAGCAGTCGCATGACAGCCGCAGGTAATGTGCCTGCGGTCTATTCAGGTTCTCATTTCAGTGAGTGGTTCTACGGAGGACACTTCATGGCGGGGAAGTTGTGCGCGCTAGGTGTAGCTGCCGGACTCTGGTTTGTAGTCTGTGCAGGTTGTGGAGGACAAGTCCCTATTCCCCCCCCTGATGCGGTAAGTGACATCGAGGATCCCTCGCCCCCCGAGATCAGCCAGGCGGCGGATCCTTCGCTATTGAAGAACTCGCCGGAATGGCAACAACCGCTGATGCCGGTTTTCGAGGAGGCCGCGGCCGGCTACAACGTGCCGCTGGACCTGCTGCTGACGCTGGCCAAGATGGGCAGCGCCTTTGAGAATCGCGGTGACGCCCGGACCATCGAGGGCGGCTACGGCCTGATGGCC
>JAAXZI010000199.1 GCA_012719955.1 Phycisphaerae bacterium
CGATTACACTTCGCGCTGTCGCCGGTGTAGTCGTCGCCGCGTTGCGGATTGATCGCAGGCTGGGGTCGATTACACTCTTCTCGTTCAGTTCTTCATTGCACTGAAGGTTGCGGATTGATCGCAGGCTGGGGTCGATTACACTCGTACCTCTGGATTGCACCTTTCCACAGCCGTTGCGGATTGATCGCAGGCTGGGGTCGATTACACTAGCTCCGACCTAAGCGACGCCGCAGACACGACTTGGAGGCAGAACCGGCTCAGAAAAGTTCCAGTTGGGCAGGGGCCTGTTCGGGTGGTCTGCGCCGTTTTCCCCAGAAAACACGCATCCGCCCGAACTGCTTGTCGGTAACGGTGAGGATGCGGACCTCCCCGTCGGGAGGGACGCTGCGCTCCACCCGGCCGTAATGCACCTCCGCGTTCTCCTCGCTGGCACAGTGCCGGATGTAAACGGAGTACTGCATTTTCGAAAACCCGTCCTGCAGCAGCTTTTTGCGGAATTGAGCGTATTCCCGCCGCGCCGCGGGCGTATCGACCGGCAGATCGAACATGACGATGAGCCACATGCATCGGTACCCGCTGATTACCATGATCCGCCCTCAATTACAAGCCGTTGGGGCCTGGCCCGCGGCCGTTGTGGCCGTCGGCAGTGGCAACGGATGAGGGGGAATCGGCAGGACCCAGCAGGGGGCGCATCCTACCGGCCGCAAAGGCGTGCAAGATGCACGCCCTCTGGGTTCCGCGTTGCCCCACGCTACAAAATTGCCTCGCCCGTGGCCGTCGGTATCAGCAATTGCCTCGCCTCCCCCCGGTAGCATGCCACGAGTGATGCCGCCATACGATGCAACGCCACCATCAGCGGGCCGCGCTGCTCCCCGGCCAGCACCTCCTGGGTCAACAATGCAAGTAGTTTGGCCTTTGTTGGTTGTCCCAGTTCCGTGTGCCCCTGGCGGTACAGTTCCCGGACCTGGGCGTCAGCCATTGGCCGGAGTGGCTCCACCAAGTCGTCCGCCAGACAGAAGGCGTTCGACCGGTTGGAGTGATGGATCCCCAGCGCCGGCAGCAACCCGGCCGACACCAGGGCCCGGGCCACGGCTGCCCGTAAAACGGCGTAACCATAGTTCAACAAGGCATTTATGCCATCTCCGTCCGGGTCGCGCCGGAAGCCTCCCTCTGGGCCGGAGTCCCCCAGCCACGCCGACCAATAGACCTTCGCCGCCTGGGCCTCCACGTTGGATGCGTCCCCTGACCGCACCTCCCGAGCCAGGGCCAGCAGTTTCGACCGGGCCGGCGTCTTGTCTTCCAGATTGGCCGCCTGGGCTCTGATTTTGGCAACCACCAGTTGCCGCCAGAGCTGTTTCTTGAGCGGCTTGCTCACCGAGAGCTGGTCCTGGAGGCGCCACACCACCTCGGTGTGGCTGGAGAGAGGCATGAGCATGCCCACCGGCAGATGATTGCGCCCGCACACCACCACCGCTGCCCCGAACTCCATCAGCCGGGCCAGCGCGTAATGCGAGTAGGTCACTTGCGGGTGATCGACCAATAAAACGCCGATATCCTCACAGGGAATGCTTGTGTAGTTCCACTCGTCGCGGACGTTGCGCTGGATATGGAGCTGGTCCAAACGCACGGCCAGATGGGCCGGCTCGCGCGAAATTTCGATGGTGCGTTTGATCATCCCGGCATCCCCCGATTTCGGTATCGGATGAATGCCGGGATGACTTTGGGCTCTGAACAAAATGAGCTTGGCTCGAGCGAGACACCCTCGCCTACACCGGCGGGACGCCGGTGCCACACTTGGTTTTATGGGCAGCGCTTAATCGCCCATCACGGGCTTGGGTCGCCTGAGTGGCGCGACTCGCACTTTATAGGGCGGCTGGCCGTCTTCAACTCCCAGAAACCGCAGTTTCGAAGCGACCACGGCGATATCCTCACGCGCGCTGCCGGGAATCTCGTTCCCGTTCTCGTCCTTCCGCGGCATCGACGGGCGGGCATCCCAATGATGAATGAAGTGGATCGTATTGGGCTTGTCCAGCTTGAACACCACGAAATAGCCCGGCGTCCCGGTTTTCGGATGGCGCATGAAGACCATTTCGCCTTCGGCCAGCGACATGACAAACCGGCCGTCCTCGTTATCGGAGCGATCGACCGCCGGCCGACCCTCAAGACGAACGCGGCGCGCCGCTTCGAAAGTGGTGACCACCCGGCCCGTCCACTCCGTGACCGTGGCGCCCTGGCGGGTCACTTGACGCTCGCGGATCTCGATATGGTGATTGTTGCCGCCGATGTAGACCCGCGCGGAGCGGGGGTCCTCATCGACAATCATCCGGTTGGCTGCGGGATCCCACCGTTTCCGCGAAATGATGACCGGATCGGTGTTGGTCCGCAGCAGGATCACGCTCTTGATGGGCACGCCGCTGCGCATGACCAGCTTGCCGCTGGCGGCGAAATCCCGCATCTGGGCCTTGGAGAAGCCGTCCGGATTCAATCCGTTGGCCCGGAGACACTTTCGAATCCAGTCGCGCAGGGCCCGGTCGCGGACGATCCCGCTCTTGCCCGGTGGGGGATCGGTCAGCGCCGCCAACTGCCGGCGAACGGCTTTCTTTTCGCCTTCCGTCAGCGCGGGGTCCTCCAGCCGGGCGGACAGTTCGTCCCAGCCCTCCGGCACGCGCAGATGGTTCGGCGTCAAACCGGCCACCTGGATCCGGTTGGTGAACAAGGTCTCCGGCTTCTCGCGGCGGTGGGGCGGCAGGGGGCTGATCACCGGTCCATAGGCCGTCTCCTCGTGGAACGCGCCGACCAGCCGGCGCTTCACCGGCCGGTGTGACACCACCAGCAGGTCCGAAGCGCCCGCCTCATCCTGCCGGCCTGATTCGAATTCACTCGAATCGAACCGCGCATAAACCTGGGACAGAATCTCCCGGCGGAAGCTGGGCACGTCGCCCCAGGGAGGCTCAATCGGCTCTCGCCGGGGCCATTCGCCACGCTTCTCCTTGTACTCCGCGGCATAGGCCGCCCAGTTGGCCAGATGGTGTTTGATCTTTGGATCGGTCAGGGCAATGACCGCGGCATCAATGGCGTGCTGGCGGTGGTCGCCGCGGTCCTTCTCCGCTATCCGCGCCTCCTCGTCCGCGGTCAGCTCGCCGTGTCGGCCCTCCCGTTGCGGGGGTTTGAGCGTTTCGAAGAGCTGCCAGTCCCGGCGCAGCATGGCCGTGAACCGGCCCATGGTGAAGAAGATCTTCTGCTCGTTTCCGCCGTCGCCCCGTTCCGGCAGGCCGCGCCCGTTGAACAGGGCATCGGCCAGGTAGGCGGCCACCTGCCGGGCCGCGTAAGCCGTGTCCGTCAACTGCGAGTTTTTCCACTCGTCGGCCTCCCGCACCTCCCGGGTGAAATTCTCCCACTTGCGCTTGTAGTCCCGCGCCTCGAAGTAGTCGCCCTTGGCCGGCTTGACGCCGTTGAACAACTTCTCGGCAACCTGGATGCGGGTTTCGAACTCGGTTCCCCACCACTCGCGGGGCGTGAGGTTGGCCTTGCCGCGGTTGCAGGTTCGATGCACGAGCACCTTGTTATTGAGGCTGTCGTCCCCGCACCGGCTGTAGGGCACGATATGATCCACTTCGAGGTCATCGCCTTTCGCCGCCACCACCGGGGTCAGCCCGTTCCGCCCGCAGTAGGGGCACGTCTCCCGCTGTTGAATCGCCAGAATCACGCGATCCACCGCCGCACGCTGCTGGTTGAGCGACAGGCGTCGCGCGCCTTCGGCACCAAAGGCGCACACCAGCACGCCTGGCTCGTTTTCAGTTCCGGCAATGATCGCCTTGCGGATCTTCTCGCGGTTGCGGTTGCGGGCCAGGGCGGTGTTCCGCTGCCGCTCGGATTGCTTGGTGATCCGGGCCAGTTCGATCACGATCTGATCCGGTGTCTTGTGGAACTTGCGCAGGTAGGCCATCAAATGTCGCCGGACCTCATGGATGGCTTTGCGCACCACGGGATTGGACAGCATCGGGGCGGGTGGCAATTCCGGCACGCCTTCCGCGATGCGGTGCTTGTCCAGCTTCATGAAGTAGCGGTCTCGCGCCGTCAGGCCCAGCGCCCCGGTGTCGTATCGATCGGCCGCGATCCGGTCGGCGTCGACGCCGGTTTGCTCGTATTTTTCGCGGAGCGTCCGGGCGTAGGCTTTTCGGGCCTCCTGCTGGGTCGGCCAGCGCTGGTGCTCCTCGTCAAAACGCTCCATGTAAGGCAGCAGGTTCAGAATCGCCTTGCGGGACAGGTTGAGGCGCTTCTCCAGTTTGGGCCGCGTCTTCCACGCCTCGATGAACCGTTCGACCGCCTCAGCCTCTAATCCCCACCAGCGGCCGGCCTTCTCCCGGAGCGTCTTTTGATCCTGCTCATCGTCAGGATCGAACCGCAGTACCGCGCGGTTGACCGATTCCTTCTGCCGTTCGTCCAGTTGGTTCCATCGCTCTTCAGTAAACGCACCGTGGACAATCTCACGGTGGAACCAGTCGGTGTTGATCTCGCGTTCTTCATCCGCTTCGATGTTCAGCCGGACGAGCTTGTCTCGCGGGTTGATTCCCAGCGCCTGTTTGATATCCGTCACGCTGGCGGTTGATTTCGGTATCAGCTTGCCCTTGCTCTTCCTGAACAGCGGGCCTCGAAGAACGCGCATGACCCGCTCACGTTCTTCGACGGTCAGAGGGCGAGGGCTGTGGCCGCCCTGTATGATTCGAATGTTGTTTACCGTCTCCACTACGCGGAAATAGCTTGCGTGTCGGTCGGCCAGGGGCACGCATCGTTCTGTTGGTTCGAGAACGCACCGTCCGAGCGCCCCGGTGTCCCAGAAGGTCCGGCGCTGTCCGAACAGCGCGCCTTGGTGCCGCCAGACGTCGTTCCCGGTCGGGTCGTCAAGCTGCCGCTTCAGATCATCTGTCAGCAACTCCGCCAGCGGGCCGCCGAAGGATTTCTGGCGCTCCCACAAGAGCAGAAACTCCTCCCGCACGCGCCGGCGGTCTGCGTAAAGCTGCTGCCGTTCGTCCATCCGGTATTGCCGGTTGCGAACCGGACCGTGAAACTGGAATTCCGTTGCCTCGCCGCGCCCCTCGCGTTTCCGCCGGATCTGCTGAACGCGCCGGCTGACGGCCGTATTGGATGCGCACTTGCCGGCCGCTCGCCGTTCATCCATCAGGTCGGCGAAGAGCTGGCCTACCGTCTCTGCTTTCCGGGCCAGCATCTCCGCATTGAGGCGGTCGATTCCTTCCTTGACCTTGCCCTCCTCGGGGTCCTCCGGGTTGGTTTCGATGCCGAGGGCCCCGCGCCGCTGGTTGAGGTGGACCAGGACCCGTCCGAACTCGTGGGGCGTCAGGGTCCGGGTCAGTCCCGCCCGGCGCAGTTCCCACGGGTTCGTATCAAACAGCCGTTGCAATTCCTCCACGTCCTGAGGCAGCAGCCCGGCCTGCGTTAAAACCTGACGAACCCGGCGTTTACGCGCCGACCGGCGCGCCAGGCTGCGTCGTTGAGACCGCTTCTCGCGCCGTGCCTGGTTCTTGGGCGCGCCGCGCTTGCTCTCCTGCTCGTCCACGCCGGCGGGAAAAACGCTGACCGCAAGATGGACTTCCCGCTTGTCAGTATCCGCCCAAGCCGAACCTACCGAATTGGACCCAATATCCAGACCAAGACTGATCATAGGTTGTTCTCCCTATGTAGCGGGTGCGATGTGTATATCGAGTGTTCTTTGATATCATGATCCGCGCATTTTCGCAATTGTGTCTTGACAGTGGCGCGGGAAGAGGGACAATAAACGCAGTGTAATCGACCCCGGCCTGCGTTTTTTCGCAACAAGAGAAAATTCGCAGGCACCGCCTTCGGGCGACCGCCGCAGCTCGTGCAGCCCACGACCTGCGGTCTTTTTTTGCTTTGAGCGTCGCTTGCCCGGGGCTACCTCTGCCGGCCGTTGTTGTGCCAGCCCCGGCCGCCGGGTGTGGCAATTCTTCGGGGCGGGGTAGCGCGAAGCCCCGGAGGGCGTGCATATTGCACGCCTTTGAGGCGGCCAGGATGCCCGCCCTCCTGATGCGCCCGGCCGTCTTCCCCCATGCCTCGTTGACTTGCTCGCTATCCCTGGTCGGCTGACAATGAATGAATGGACGCCTTGACGAAACAACTTTGCGACTGGCTCGGCCAACTGGATCATCGCCCCTTGCCCGAACCCGTGAGCCACGAGGTTAAGCGCCGTGTGCTCGACACCATTGGTGTGGCCGTCGCCGGATGGGACGGCGAGCCCTGCCGGATTACCCGCGAGCAGGCCCAGGAGGTCCAGGCCCTGGACGGGGGAGCCACCGTCTGGGGCACGCGGCACCGGGCGCCGGCCGCACTGGCCGCCTTCGCTAACGGCACGCAGGCCCGCTACCTGGACTACAACGACACGTACCTCTCGTTAGAACCCGCCCATCCCAGCGACAACATCCCCGCCTGCCTGGCGGTGGGGGAGGCTGCCGGGGTGGACGGCCGGCGGGTCAGGACCGCGATCGCCGCCGCCTACGAGATCCAGTGCCGCCTCTGTGACGCCGCGGGCATTCGCGAGAAGGGCTGGGACCATGTGGTCTACGGGGCCATCTCGGTTGCCGCCACCGCCGGCTGGCTCTGGGGTCTGCGCGGCGAAGCCCTCGGCCATGCCATCTCGCTCGGCGTGGTCTCCAACATCGCCATGCGCCAGACCCGCGTGGGTCAGCTCTCGCACTGGAAGGGCTGCGCCTTCGCCAACGCCGCGCGCAACGCTATCTTCGGCGCGGACCTTGCCCGCCGGGGGATGATCGGCCCCGCTGATCCCTTCACCGGCGCCATGGGCCTTTTCAAGCAGGTCACCGGCCCGTTCCGGATATACCTGCCCGAAGGCGAGGACTGGGCCATCCTCCAAACCTACATCAAGTTTTACCCCGCCGACTACTGCTGCCAGAGCGCCATCGAAGCGGCCCTCTGCCTGCGCCAGGCCATCCCCGACACCGCCGCCATTGCCCGCGTGGATGTCGATACCTTTGACGTTGCCGTGGATATCACCGGCTCCGAGCCGGAGAAGTGGGATCCCACCAGCCGTGAGACGGCCGACCATTCCATGCCCTATTGCGTCGCCGCCGCCTTGCTCGATGCCCATGTCTCCATGGAGAGCTTCAACGACCGCCGCCGGGCCGACCCGCAGTTGCGCGAACTGATCCGCCGGGTGGCGGTCCATCGCGACCCCGGCATGAACCACGGCTACCCGGACGGCACACCCACGCGGGTGCGCGTCACCCTGCGCGATGGCCAGACCCTCGCCCACGAGATCAAGTATCCCCGCGGCCATGCCGGCAACCCCATGACCGACGAGGAAGTCCGCGAGAAGTTCGTGCGCATGACCAGTCTCAGGTTGGCGGTCCCGGCCAGGGCTCGCCTCCAGGAGGCCATCTGGGGCCTGGAGACGGTCGAGAATCTTACCGGCCTCTTTGAGCTCATGGCTTCTGAATGAGCTTGGGCGACCCTGCACCATGTGCCCCGGGGGCGCGGACGCGCTGTGTGTGACCCTGCGCTTGGGTCGTGCCGAACGTCGGCGTTGGGCTTGCACGGCTCAAGAGCCGTGGCGCACAGGTGACGGGGTGTGTCGGGGTTGCAAGCTATGTATCAATCGGAACTTGCGCGGCATATTGCCTCTCCCGATCCGATGCGTTAAGATTCGCCTCCATTGACACTCGCATCGTCAGGCTGGCGGCCTGACCGCTTTCATCTGGGTTACTTGCGAAAGGAAGGACGCTGCTATGGCTAGGCCGGTTACGATGTTTACCGGGCAATGGGCGGATCTCCCGTTGGAGCAGTTGGCCAAGAAGGCCAAGAAATTCGGTTATGACGGGCTCGAACTGGCCTGTTGGGGAGACCACTTCGAGGTGGACAAGGCCCTGGAGGATCAAAGCTATTGCAAGCGCAAGTGGGAGTTGCTCGAGAAGCATGGCTTGGGCTGCTTCGCGATCAGCAACCACCTGGTCGGCCAGGCCATCTGCGACAACATCGACGAGCGGCACAAGAGCATTCTGCCGCCCCGCATCTGGGGCGACGGCAAGCCCGAAGGCGTCCGCAGCCGTGCGGCGGCGGAGATGATGGATACCGCCCGTGCGGCCCGCAAGTTCTTCGACGCCGCTCCGGCCGGCATCAAGAAGCAACTCAAGCGCGTCGTGGTGAACGGCTTCACCGGCAGCAGCATCTGGCCATACCTGTATTCCTTCCCCCCGAACCTGCCCAACCAGATCGCCAACGGCTACCAGGATTTCGCCAAGCGCTTCAAGCCGATCCTGGATGTGTTCGAAGAGCAGGACGTGTATTTCGCCCTTGAGGTGCATCCGACCGAGATCGCATTCGACATTTCCAGCACGCAGAAGGCGATCGAGGCCGTCGGTGGCCACAAGCGGTTCTGCTTCAACTATGACCCCAGCCATCTGGGTTACCAGGGCGTCGACTATGTGCAGTTCATCCGCCAGTTCCGTGACCGCATCGTGCACGTGCACATGAAGGACGTGTACTGGTCCCCGACGCCGACGAAGGCCGGCGTATTCGGCGGGCACATGGACTTTGGGCATCCGGACCGGTTCTGGGATTTCCGCTCGCTGGGGCACGGTCGGATCGATTTCGAAGCCATTATCCGGGCGCTGAATGAGATCCAGTATGACGGCCCGCTTTCGGTCGAGTGGGAGGACGGCGGCATGGACCGCGAGCACGGCGCCACGGAAGCTTGCGCGTTTGTCCGCAAGGTCGATTTCCCGCCGTCAGCCATCGTGTTTGACGCCCAGTTTGCCCGCGAGTAAGCGATTCGGATCGCCGGATTAGACATTGAATTCTGAGGCCCATGGGCAGGTTGCGACCTGTCCATGGGCCTTTCTCGTGCAAAGGGGGCGGCCGGTGCGGTGCCGGGCGCATGGCGGGGCGGGCAATACCTGGCGCAACTCTTGCCTGCTGCGTGATTTTCATAGGGTTTTGTTAGTTAAGGAGTTACGTGATTTTTTGCTTGCCATCCAGAGGGGGGCTGATATCATTCCTCGTTAAGCCGGACACTTAATCTATTTGGTTGGCCACTAAGCCACAGAGGGGTTGGAATGATCACACGCGCGACGGGGGTCGTGGCCGCACTGATCGCGGTGTGGCCGGTTATTGGGCGGGCTGATGATGCTCCGGCGTTGGCTTCTTATCCCTGCCAGACGGCCATCGAGTGGGTGCCGTTTGCGGCCGCGGCGCCTCGGCTGGCCGGGGGGACGTTGCCGGTGTACTGGTCGATCTTCGAAGCGCCGGTGGGAATGGTGATCGATCCCTGGACCGGGCAAATCACATGGCAACAGCCGTTGCGGGGTGTGTATCCGATTACCTTGTGCGCGACGGGTTTCGAGGGGCAGGATTACGTGGAATGGATTCTGCGGGTGGTGCCGAATGATTTCGGCGATCCACACATGTACTCGACGACCCACGTGGATTTCGTTGCCCCCGAGCCGTTCATACAGTGGATGACCGGCTGGAAGGTCGGCCGCTATGTGGATGGCGCCTGGGAATACATGCGCGACGTGCTGGGCCAGGAACCGCTGGATGGAAAGCAGGTCGTGCGCTACACGTCGAGCGTGAGCACTGCCCGGGGTGGCAATCCTGTGGAGACGGGGGCCGCCCTGTGGAGCGCTGACCCGATCCTGGGGTGGGGTTTGGGCAATTGGTTGGTGGGGGTCAGCGACAACTTCCTGGCCCGCACGCGGATCGGCAGAATCACCGATAACAACTGGGCCGACCGTTTCTTCAACGGCGGAACGGGGATGGTTCGCATCCTGGTGGAGACGCGCGCCCTGGCCGACCCGGATACGTTTGGTCTGAGCGGGCAGCGGCTGGAAGGCTTCCAGTCCTGGGTGGAGAGCCGTGAGGCGGACGCGGCAAGCCGCAGCCAGGATTACATTCAATGGCTGAACCAGGGTGGGACGGCCGAGACTTATTTCGGCGACGGCACCGGCGCGTGGGAGTGGATCTGCCGGACACTGGAGCGTGGCTATCCCGGCATGCTCGAAACCACGTTACGGGCCCTGCGAATCGACGGGCTTGCCGCCATTGTGTACGACTTTGCGGACACTCCGTTGCGCAAGAACAGCCTGTTGTTCTGCATCATGTCGGCGGCGGCGGAAACGGACCTGCGCACCTTTTTCGCCGGGTGGGGATGGACCTTCGACGACGATTTCTATGATCTAATCTGGCCGAGCGTGTCCCAGGGTATTCAAAGTCTTCCGCAAGATGAGGACGTGCGAGGGTGGAAACGCTCGCCGATCAACGGGCACTATTATCGCTTGACCGGCTGGAGCATGACCTGGAGCGAGGCGGAACGGAGCGCGCGCCGGCTGGGTGGGCATCTGGTGACCCTGCGTTCGGCGGCGGAGGAGCAGTGGCTGATCAGCCGGCTGGGGTTTGAAACGAACCTGTGGTCGGGCTTCAATGACGTGATCAGCGAAGGCGTCTGGTCCTGGACCTCGGGCGAGCCGGTTCTCTATACCAGGTGGGGAGCGGGGGAACCGAACGGAGGCATCTTGGAAAATGGGATGCTGTTCTACACCTGGTGGGGCGATTTCAAGTCGTGGGTTGACAGGCCCATCAGCGAGCGTTATCTGGGCGTGATTGAACGCACATCGCTGCCGGAGCTGGTGCGGGCGGACTGGGACAAGGATGGCGACGTGGATCTGAACGATCTGGATCTGTTCGACATCTGTTTGACCGGTCCCGCCGTTCCGCTGATGAAGGGATGCGCCAGCAGGGATCTGGACGGCGATGGGGACGTAGATCAGGATGATTTCGGGCTTGCCCAGCGCTGTCTGAGCGGCGAAGGGGTGGCGGCCGATCCGGCCTGCGATGTGCCCGCGCAGTGAGTGGCAGATTCCGTTCGTATTCCCGGCGGATTGCGCAGGAGAGGGCTTCGAAGAGTGAGGAGCGAGGTGGGTTTGAGACTCGCCCCGCGCCGCTTGTGTTTCTATGGCCTGTGCCATCGGGTCCGGCTTCACGCGCCGGCGGGTTGTTTGCCTCGGTTCCAGGCGCGAGCCGCTGTTACCCTTTCCGGCACGGTTCAAGAGCCGTGGCACACATTCAGTTGAGTGTTACCTTCGCCGGCTGCGCGTAGAGCTTGTACTGCTCGGCGATTTTCGCGGCCCTGGTGTCGCCCGTGTGGATCAGAATGCGGTAGTTGAACTCGGCTTTTTCACCTTTCTTCCAGGTTCGCGATTCGTCGAGCAGTTTGACGTTGGGGTCCTTCTTCTTCTGCTCCCGAGTGACGGCCCCGGCCATGAAGGGGTTGGCCGTGTAGAGGCCGTAGTTCCGGATGTGCCAGCGGGTGGGATGGCGGAGGTTGGTTGGGCCGTCGAAGACGGCGATGCCGACGGTCCGGCCATCGACGGGGCCGACGTAATCGCACCATTCGGCCGGCTGGCCCCAGCATTCGTTCATGCCGGTTTGTCCGCGCGCGTTCACCATCTTTCCGCCGCCGATTTCATCCATGCTGGTGGCCACGCGGAGCGACAGGATGCCGCCTTCCTTGGTATCGGCGAACATCACGTCGGACTCGGTGAACTTGAGGACGACTTTGACGTCGATGATGCGCTGATCGTCGGGGGTCTTGTAGAAGATACAGGTGCGCGTCTCCGAGAGCTCCTTTTTGCCGGCCGGCGTGATCCAGTCGATATCCGCTTCGATCAGGCCGAAGACGGGGCCACCGTGAACACGAACGATCCGGGCCACCTTCTGGAGTCCTTTAGAGGGTTTCTCAGTTCCGGGCTTGTCCTCGGCCCAGTAATCGGTGCCCGGTTTGCTGAAGTCGGTGGTGCGCACGTCGCCGTGGGCCGTCCAGATGGAGCGGTGATGGGGATGGTCGCGGCGCTTGGCCGGTTCGGAGGCGACCTCTTTCATGGGATAGTGGCGGGTGACGGCGGCGCCGGTCGGGCCGATGACGGGATAGAGGAAGGGCTTGGGCAGGTCCTTGGCGTAGTTGAAGGCGGTGAAGGGCCGGCCGTCAATCGTGACCTCCAGGACGCCCTCTTTCTCTTGAATTCTCACGCCCGCCTCGTCCGCCTCACCGGTTTTGCGCGCCTGCAGGGTGTAGGTGCGGCCGCGCGCGTCGCAGCTTTCGGGCTGGTACCACCACATGCGGTCCATATCGAACTGCACGGGGATCGTGCGCGTGCTATCGTCCAGCACGAGCGGCGTTGTTCTATTCAGGGGCTTGTCCGGCTGGAAGGATACCAGGCCGGGAACCGGAACGTCGCGGATCGTCAAGGTCTGGTCCGCGGCGAGGGCGGTAGCGGACGCGACGCCGGCGGCCAGAAGAGAAACACGCATCATGAAAGCATGAAAGTTCATATCAGTCTCCCCGCGGTTGCCCGCGTGTTGTTGTTGGCGGGAAAGGGTTCCCACTTCAGGATCGCAGTGCCTCCTTGAGCGTTCGGAGCCCCGTCTCGGCGACGGTGGTGGGGTCGGGATTGTAGTCGAACGGTTCGAGTGAGACCCAGCGGTCGTAGCCGGTGTCGGCCAGGGCCTTGAGGGCGGCTTTGAAGTCCACGCCGGGCGGGTCACCCTGGGCGGGGGGCATGCCCGCGCTCTTGCCGGAGGGCTCGTTGGCATGGATGTGTTTGGCGCGACGGGCGAACTGGCGGATGGTGCCTTCGACGCCGTCGGGCATGGCGGACATGGCCTTCATGTCGAGCATAATGTCGATGTTGGGGTGGCCGATTTCATCGGCCATGCGGGCGGCCTCAGCGGCAGTGTTGATGAAATTGGTCTCGCGGGTGCTGAGCGCCTCAATGCAGAGGGTGACGTCGCGGGAGGCGAAATGATCGGCACAGGAGGCGAAGAGGTCGCGCGCCCGCTTCCAGGCCTCATCGAAGCTGGTGGGCGCCTCGACGCTGCGCTGATTGGGCGAGCCGAAAATCATGACCTTGCCGCCCAGGTCGCCGCAGAAGTCCGCAAGAGCCTTGAGGTAATCGGCGGTCTGTTGGCGGACGGCCGCATCCGGAGTGGTCAGGTGCAGCCCCTTGGGCGAGACCAGCAGCCAGTGCAGACCAACGATCTGGATGCCGGTGTCACGGGCGGCCTGGAGAATTTCCCGGCGTCGGCCGGCCGGCACGTTCTCGACCCGCTCGGCGAGGGTAAAGGGCGCCAACTCGACGCCTTCGAAGCCCAGACGAGCGGCGATGCGGAAGACCTCTTCGATGGGGGTTTCTTTCCAGGGTTCGTTACAGGTCGCAAATCTCATGGTTCTTGCCTTTCGTGGGGGACGGATTGTCGTCTTCCGGGGGCTGCCAATGCCTTTCCCGCCGGCGACTCTCATGCGCCGGCCACCTGCGAGCATGGTAGAGGCGATAAGCCGGCACGTCCAACCTGCGGCCGGGAGTGGTAAGTTCTACAGTCTGAACGGTCGGGGTGGAAGGAGGCAGGCATGCCGTGGATGAGATGGTTTGGGGCGCGTAAGGATTTGTCGTCTAATTGATTGTGCTGGGTTGTCGGCAGGACGGGCGGAGGCGTTTCGTCCTGCCGCGACGCCTCATGGGGGGGCGCTTCTTCCGGGTGGACGGTGGTGCGTGCTGAAACCTGCGGCTCCTGGTTGTCGCGTATTTGCGCCGGGTCGTTGAATTGATTATTGTGGCCGGGGCGGTAGGCTCAGGAGATGGGCCGCACGCAGTCTGGAAGATGATTCTGCACCGTTTACCTGCTGGGGGCATTACCCGATGCGAACTTCAATGCTGTTGATCATTGGCGTTTGGGCGTTCAATCCGCTCACAGGGTTGGCCGACGAGGCGCCGGTACGTATTCCGGCCGGGCAGGCTCAGCTCTTCGTGGACGACGAGTTGATCGCGACGCAGGACCAACTGGAACGCACGTTGCACACGCCGATCAAGGACCAGGGCGGTAACGTGCCGGTGCTGGAGGCGCCTGAGGGGACCACCTACATTGCCTATGGTTCCATCGTGTATGATCGCAAGCTCGAGAAATACGTGATGCTGTTTTTCGAGCGGGGCAAGGTCCCGGCGGGGCGGTTGTGCCGGTATGTCTCCAGAGACGGGCTGCAATGGGAAAACTCCTCGCCTGAGGAACGCGAGCGTCTGGGTTTCAATGTTTCAGTTGAGCCGGAAGCGGGGCACGAAGGTCGCAAGGGCTTCGATCTGTTCAGTTTTTACTATGACGCCAAGGATCCAAAGGCGCCTTATAAGGGCTGGATTTACCTGGCCAATTACGGGTTGGATCGTGAGGGGGTCTATTACACCTGGTCACCCGACGGGATCAGTTGGGAGGTAGGCGCGCAGGTGGTGAATGCCTATGCCGGCGAAGGGGACACCAGTTGCGTTCGCATTCGACAGGATGGAAAAACGGTCTGGGGCCCGGGGGATGTGACTCTGATGGCGCCTGACCCGGAAACGGGCACGTTCGTCGGGTTGTTCAAGTTCTACGATCCACGGAAGGGAGTGAGCAACGGCCTGCGGAGCCGGACGTATCTGCGGCTCAACCGGCTGGACGAGCCGGTGGACCTGAAGCGGTTTGAGCACATCGAGCTTCTGCCGCCGCTGATGGACACCGGGGCGGACACACGCCACGACGAGTATTACGCTTCGACGGCCTGGCGGTATGGGCCGCTGTGGCTGGGCGAGCTCAAGGTCATTCATTTCGAGGGCGATTATCCGTGGTCCAAGGCGGGGGCCGCGTTTATGAAGCTGCTGGTCAGCCGGGATGGCGTCCGCTGGAAGAAGGTTCCTTTTCGGAACGAGTGGGGTTACCCGGAAGTGTTCATTCCCAACGGGATTGAGGGCGGCAACCACGGCCGGAATGACGGCGGTTACATGAGCATGTTCAGCCAGGGGCCGTTGCGGATCGGGGACGAGCTAGTGTTTTATTATTCCTCGACCTCCTGGGGGCGAAGCGTTTTGCCGGCGTCGCAACGCGTGAAGGGGGGTGGCATATTCCGGGCCCGGTTACGGCCGGATGGCTTCGTTTCCGTCAGTGGGGGGACCCTGACCACGCGCCCGCTGGCGTGCGAGGGCAATGAGTTGTACGTGAACGGAGTTGGCCCCATTGAGGTCGCAGTGCTGGACGCGGAGGAGCGGGTGCTTGGCGAAGCGGCGATTGAGGGCGACTCGCTGAAGCATCGCGTGCGGTTTGGCGGCAAGAGCCTGGGGCTGTTGGGGGCCGGGGGAGCAATTCGATTGCGGTTCAAGGGGGGGTCTTATGGGCGGTTGTATTCGTTTACGGTGGGGGATGAGGGGCAATGAGAGGGCGGCGGGAAATGCCCGTATTCTGAAAATCGCGGGGTCACTGCCCTTTTCCGTCCAGGAGTCTCGTGCTTCGACCCATGAGGCGGGCAGGATGCCCGCCCCCC
>JAAXZI010000019.1 GCA_012719955.1 Phycisphaerae bacterium
AGGGGCAGAAACTGCCCGCTGCGCAAGGCGGGGGTCAATCCAGGCCATCTGCGTCCGTTCGAGGACATGGAACAGTACATCGCGTTTCTGGAACGGCCGGACCGGGCGGTGTGGCAGAAACCTGATGAGGTCGTAGCGGCACTGGGGCTGGAGGGCACGGAGATCGTAGTGGACCTGGGAGCCGGCTCCGGTTACTTCACGTTCCGGCTGGCGAAGGCCTTGCCCGGGGGAAAAGTGGTGGCTGCGGACACCGAGCCCGAAATGGTCCGCCACATTCACCACAAGGTCGTGTCGGAGGGTTTGCGGAATGTCGAAGCCCGGCTTATCCAGCCGAATGATCCTGCGATACCGCCGCAGGCCGACCTGGTGTTCGTCTGTGACGTGCTGCACCACGTCGCGGATCGCTCCGCCTGGCTGGCCACACTGGTCTCCCAAATGAAGCCCGGGGCCCGGCTGGTGCTGATCGAGTTCAAGGAGGGTCATCTGCCGGAGGGACCACCCGAGTCGGTCAAGATCGCTCGCTCCCAGATCATCAAGCTGGTAACCGACGCCGGGCTCACGTTGACCGCTGAGCGCGCGGATCTGCTCCCCTATCAGACTTTTCTGGTCTTCCGCAAGCCGAATGGTCGGTAGCTGTAACCCGGCGGCAGGAGCGCATTGGCTTGACTGTCCCGCGAGGCCCGTGTTCGCATGTCTTCGGCAACGCCCCGGCCACCGAACGCCCGCACGGTCGTGCCGAGCACATCGTCGATGGCCTGGCCCAGCAGGGTTCCACGGGTACGACGAAGAATGTCAGGATCGCTCATCGCCCTTATTTCTCCGGGTGGCCCCAATCGGCGGGAAGCAGACCTCGCCCCAGTCTTTCGTCTGGCCGTTCTCGATCATGATGTCGATGAACTCCGGCAGAAACTCACCTATAAGCGTCGCCCCCTCCGTCAGCGTGCGCCGGTTGAGAGAACTCCCTTTGGTGGCCGCCCCGTGCATCAGTTGGTTCCTGAGGATCCACAGTCGCTCGAAGGCCACCTGGAGGATGGGGCACGGATTGTGGGCATTGAACCTGGGCATCAGAGCCTTGACCTTCTGGTGCAGGGCATCTTCGTGGTTCGCGCCGGGGTCCAGCCAGAACTTGTCATAGAGAAAGCGATTCTCCACCAGCCGCAGAATCGGGAGTTGTCGTTTGAAAACCAGATGCCGCAGCCGGCCCCCGTGGTCGATTCCGCAGATGGCCGCAAGGAACGCGCCGAACGCCTCGCGGTCGCCCCAGGCCCGCTTCTGGTTATCCAGTCGCCCGTACAGGGCGTTAAACCCGATCCACCCGGCGATGAACCGGTCCTCGGCGTCCTGGGCCTGCTCGACGCGCTGCAACCATGACAGCGCCCGCCAGACCCGGATCGCGAAAGACTGGTTCGCCTGCCGGACTGATTCCGGGATGGCCTTGAACTTACGGCGAAGCTCTTCGGACACCACGACCGCTCTCCGATCCGTTGGACATGCCAGAGTGCGGCGAGTTGGTTCCCGCGCCGGGGCAATTCCCGCCGTCAGCAGAATACCACAGCCGGGGCGCAGGACAACCATCCTGCTGATCATCAATGAGAGGGCTTCCCGTCAGGACAGTGCCGCCCAATCCGGCTGCCCCGGCAGCGGCTATGGCCGAGGCGAACAGAACCGCTGGCAAGGCGGCCAATACCACCATTCGCTCGATTATCCCCCGCAACCTCACCAGTAGCAGTGCGCAGCGACAACACCCCGGCGCGGTCCGGCGCGATGAGGGCGACAAAAAACTGGCAGGGTGTGGTTAAGACGGCAGGTTCCATAAACGACGCGGGGGCCGCAACTTCGTGCGACCCCGTGCAATCAGATACGAATGGAAACGGAGAGGCAGGGATTCGAACCCTGGGTACAGGTATTATCCCGTACAACGGTTTAGCAAACCGTCCCCTTCAGCCACTCGGGCACCTCTCCAGAATCTATAATGTCTTGGCTCGCAAGATCTTACGCGCAATCCACGCCTGACGTGCCCCGCGCGGTCGTGCCGAGCCATCTGGACCGCACATGAAGATAGCAAAGTATAGCCCGGAAAGCAAAGCCTGACCGGGGAGATTTCCACGCGCATCGGGTCAAAACGATCGTGATGAGCATCGCGGGATCAACCCCCGGCGCGAGCCCGGCCGGCTGAGCGGGTCGGGCCGGCCGGAAAGCCCTGCGGGCCCGGATGGGGTCGGCCCGGTGAATGAGGGTGTCACCCTTGATCTCCGGCTGGGATCGTCCCCTGAATGCGGGTGTCGCCCCTGGCTCACAGGGCATCCGCGTCCGGGGACTGCCCGGCGACAGGGATGTGCCGGGGATGTGCCGGCCCCCACCGGAAGCGCTGTTGAGCCGCGATGGCGCGGTTCATTCCTTGAACTGCACGTCAGTGTCGGCAAGCCGCGAGAAGCGATCCGCCGGCTCGCCGGCCGCCCAAGCGATCCCGCGAAACACCAAAAGCCGGAAATGCGGATCATTGAAGGACCAGTTGTAATGGCCCAGGATGTTCACGTAAACCCGGCACTTGCCGACCCGGCGGTTCCAAAGAGGGCCCCTTCTCACCGGGGCAGCGCTGCCGAATTGTGGCGAATACCCAGTCCAGGTGCAAACAAAAAACAACGCCGACTGGCCAGACTCTTCGTCCGGGCAGTCGGCGTGATCGGCGAACGTCAATAATCCGGAATGCGCTTCAGCCGCGAAGCTTATGGCTCCCAGCGGACGAACGCTTCCATGCCGTAATACTCCGGCAGGCCAAGGCGGTTGTACCGCGCGGCGGTGTCCGTGTTGCGGGCCTCGGCACGCTGCCAGAACTCGCGATCGTCGTAGGGGCCGGGGAAGAGGGCCTTGTCCTTCTGCGACTGGTGCTTGAAGATGCCGAAGATCTTGTGCGTCAGCTCGCTGTGCGAGAGCGGCACGGCCAGGTCGATCAGGTCAATGTCCCACTCCTGCCAGGCGCCGCGATAAAGCCACACGATCTCGGGCATTTCCTCGGGCTTGCAGCGTTTCAGGGCCGCAAAGATGGCCTCCGCGCACAGGCGGTGCGTGCCGTGCGGGTCCGACAACTCGCCGGCCACGAATATCCAGTGGGGACGCACATCGCGGAGCAGCTTGTAAACGATGTCGATGTCCTCAGGCCCGATAGGCCGCTTGCGAACCTCACCGGTCTTGTAGAAGGGCAGATCCAGAAAATGGGCCCGCGACTTGGGGATGCCCATCCACCGGCAGGCGGCCACGGCTTCCGAGCGCCGCAGGCGGCCCTTGACCTCCTGGAGCTCCTCGATGTCCACCTGGCCGGGCTGCTTGGCGGAGAGGAATTCACGAACCTTCTTGTCGAAGGCCTGGGCCTTGGGCCCATCCAAGCCGGAAGCGCGATTAAGCTCCTGCCAGAAATCCATCATCTGGAGGGCATAATCGTCAAAGACGGCAATGTTGCCGCTGGTCATGTAGGCCACGTGGACCTCGTTGCCGCGTCGCACCAGGTGGCTCAGCGTGCCGCCCATGCTGATCACGTCGTCGTCGGGGTGCGGGCTGAAGCAGAGGATGCGCTTCCCGCTGACCAACTGGCCGTTGTCGGCAATGGTGGCGAAGAGCCGGCCGTAGACCCGACGGTTGATCACGTCGGCCGATTCGGATTTCCGCAGCAGCGAGGCCAGGTGATTCTCGTCGTAATCAGAAGCATCCAGCTTGAGCAGGCTCTTGTTCAACTTATTGCTCAGCCAGATGACGGCGCGATGTTCGTTGTAATCAGTCCACTCGATTTCACCCAGCACCCACGGGGTGGCCACGCGGGTGAGGGCCCCCGCCGCCGCCACATCCACCACGACCTCCGCCTGGGGATGATTCTGCAGAAAGCTGGCAACCACGGCATCCGTCAGCGGGCCTTCCACGGCCTTGCGCACAACCGAAGCCTTGTGCTCACCGAAGGCCAAGCAGAAAATCCGGCGGGCCTTGAGAATGGTGCCCACGCCCATGGTGATGGCCCGACGCGGCACATTGGCCTCGCCGAAGAAGTCGCTGGCAGCGCCCCGGCGAGTGGCCGAGTCCAGGGTAATCAGCCGCGTAACCGAGTCCGGCGACGAGCCCGGCTCGTTGAAGCCGATATGGCCCGTCCCGCCAATGCCCAAAATCTGGATATCGATCCCACCGGCGGCCTTGATCTTGGCCTCGTAGTCCCGGCAGAAGGCCTCAACCTGGTCCTCAGGCAGCGAACCGTCGGGAATGTGGATGTTGGCGGCCGGAATGTTCACATGGTCGAACAGATTCTCTTTCATCCAGCGCACGTAGCTCTGGATGCTGTCCGGCGGCATCGGGTAATACTCGTCCAGGTTGAAGGTGATGCACTTGGACAGGTCGAGGCCATCCTCACGGTGCAGGCGAATGAGCTCGCGATAAACGTCAATGGGCGTGTGGCCGGTGGCCAGCCCCAGGACCGTGTTCTTGCCACGGCTGTTGTTCTCACGAATGGTCGCGGCAATGATGCCGGCTACGCGAGCGGCGGCGGCTTGCGCATCCGGATAAATGGTCGTGGGGATCCGTTCCAGACGGGTAAAGATCTCAGAGGTCGGGATGGGAGCGTTGCGTTTCACGATCTATCCACTCCAGGTGGTCAAAAGCGGGGATTATATAATTCCGACAAAGGAGCGGCAAGAAATGCAGCCCTTCGCCGGAATCCGGGCAGACGACCATAAGCTTATTTCAAATAAAGACTTATCAGCCGACGCGAACGCGCCATGCGGTCAAGCCCGGTCGAGCACCCGAATCAGCCGAGGCCCAACGAACCACCGGCTGCTACACGTTGCGGGCCAGAAAGAAGGTAATACCCGTCAGAGCGGCCAGCAAGCCGGTGGAGATCACCTGCAGGGTGGTGTCGCAGGCGGGGGTCTGCAGCAGAAGGCAGCCGGTGGCAATCCATAAAAGCAGGTTTTTCGAACGGGAAAACATGGGTTCTCTCCGGGTGACCAGCCGGGCAAGTGCCAAAGCGCCTCTACCGGCCGATGTCCACAATAATGGGCTTCAAGTGTACTCAGCAGCGCCGGGCCGTCAAGTCTTCTCCATTTTCACCTTAAGTCCATTCCCCACCCTACCGATAGTCGGTGCAACCCCGGCTGATATTGGTTCAGCCGGACAATCGCGTCCAAAGTCTTTTGGAGACAAAACTATGCCAAGTTACACCTCCCGTCGCGCCACCGCATCGCGGAAGACCACTGCTCGCTCCAGCAGCAAGGCAGCCACCAAGGCCAGCCGGACGGCTCGCAAAGTGACCGCTTCAGCCAAGTCCAGGAGCACCTGCCGCAAGGTGGTGGCGAAGGCTGCGACGGCCAAGAAGTGCTGCAAGACCACGGCCAGCCGCAAGACCAGCCGGACGCGGTAACACCGCCGGCGGACTGGGGGCCGGCACGACGCCGGGCCTCCGCGGGCCATCTGCCCGCGCGGCCTCGCACGAATGCGGGGGCACGTCCAAAATTCCGGGACAAAGCCCGGTCAATACTTGAACCCTTACGAACATATGCGGGTATAACCTGCTGGAGCGTACTGCCCGCTCCCACCGGCCGATGAGCCGTACACTGCCCTGAAGGGGCATTCCAGAGCGACAGACGACCGCGGCAGTCCTGGCGGTCGGCTCCGAAGCTCGCTCACACCGGAGAGGTCATTCAGCGTTGGTCGAGAATGGCCTCTCCTCAATTTACGTTCAAAATTTCCCCTGTTCGGACGCGATGGGGCTCGCCGTCAACAAGCACGGCGAGCCCTTGTCTTTGGGCCCTGCGTCGGGCCGGCCTTGCGGACGCGTTGGCCCGGATCCCGAGGGTCTGGGCCACCCGCGCCGACTCGTGGTACACTACCGGCCATGACTACCAGCCTGACTGATCGTGTGGGCCATTTACCCAAGCCGCAGCCGGACGTTCAGCGGATCAAGACCGCCCTTTCCCACGGACAGCCCGACCGGGTACCGCTGGCGGAGTTGGCCATCGCCGAGGAGGTGATGGCGGAACTCGGCGGACCGTTGCCCCCCCTGCCGGCCAACCCGACCGGCCAGCAGCTTCGTGAGTGGGCCCAGGCCCGGGTGGGGCTCTGGTGGCGACTGGGCTACGACTACTACCGTGTACGCGTGGAGATCCCCTTCACGGTGGACCGCCTCCCCGCGGTCGATACGGCCAATGCCCAAAACCAGCGTCAATGGGTGAACGAGCATGACGGCATCATCCACACCCTGGCGGACGTGGAGCGCTACACCTGGCCGGGCCGGGCCGACATGGGTCTGAGCCAGGCCGAAGCGGCGCTCGCCTGCCTGCCGGAGGGCATGGGCGCGATCGGTTTTTCCGGCGGGGTGCTCGAATGGACCACCGCTCTGATGGGCCTCGAGCGTTTCATGATGTGCCTCTATGACGAGCCCGAGCTGGCGCGAACCGTAGTGGATCGGGTCGGGGCCGCGATCCTCCAGGGGTTTGAGCTGCTGTGCGAGATGGACGCGATCTTCGCCCTGTGGTTGGGCGACGACATGGGCTTCAAGACGGCCACGCTGGCCAGCCCGGAGCACCTCCGAGAATACATCCTGCCCTGGCACAAGCGCTACGCGGAACTGGCTCACCGCACCGGCCGGCTGTTTCTGCTGCACAGTTGCGGGCATGTTGAGGCGATCATGCCGGACCTGATCGCGGACGTGGGCATCGACGCCAAGCACAGCTTCGAGGATGTGATCATGCCCGTGGAGGAGTTCCACCGCCGCTGGGGCGGAAAGGTGGGCGTCATGGGCGGAGTGGACGTGGACCTTCTGTCGCGCAAGTCCGAAGAGGAGGTCCGTGAGCGCACGCTGCAGATTCTGGAAGCCTGCGCACCGGCCGGCGGCTACTCATGCGGATCGGGGAACTCGGTGACCAACTACGTGCCGGCCCGGAACTATCTGGCGATGGTTGAAACGGTGCATCGCTTCAACGGCCGGCTGTAGCGGCGGCCGGCCCTGAGGCGGCCCTGACGCTCCGCCTCCCGGCTTCACTCTGCAGGTTTACTCGCTCACCCGCCGCACTCCCACGCGGCCGTCCAGATAAAGGGCACAAGTGGCCCCTTCCTTCCGGGTGGTCAGAAGGGAACCGCCGGTGGTCAGGTGAGGATAGTATCTCTGCTTCGCGATGATCGTATAGCCGCTGAACGGGCCCTTGAAGCCGGTCAGGCCGGGTTGCCAGCTATAGTTGTCGTACACCCATGGAACCTGCCTTTGAGTGTCGTTGCGGCTTATCTGGAAGAGCGTCTTTGTTGTCAGGTAGGCCGAAATACTGAACGCATAGGTATTGCGATACTGCTGCATCTGCTTTGATTGAGCCGGACAAATCCACACCGGCGACCGGCCGGGCAGATTCCTGGTCGTGTGCAGAATGGCCGCCAGGCCGTAGGTCTCGGGTATGGCGCCCCGATCGCGCGGATCCACCTCGCCGGGCGCCCGTCGGAAAGCGTGCAGACCCAGCGTATCCGCATCCGGCAACTTGTCCCGATGAGCGGTCGCGTAAGCCCACGACGCGGCGCCGATCTGCCTGAGATTGGTCATGCACATCGTGCGGCGCGTCTGGCTCCGTGCGTGGTGCAGGGAAGGCACCAGGATGACGATCAGCAACGCGATGATCGCAGCCGCGACCAGCACCTCAATGAGGGTGAAACCGGCGGTCAGGGGTGAAGACTGGCTCTTCACGGCACGCTCCAGGCATACCCAACCGTGCACTCAATCAAGGCAATCCGCAGAAGCTGGAACCGCCGGCCCGCTCAGACAGGTGGCAAACAGGCTCACATCATCCTCGTCTATGTCGCCATCCTCGTCCAGCAGGCCGAAATAACAATCCGCATCGCTCAACGCGATGCCGGGGCCGGTGATGCAGGCTTGAAGGTAGCCGAAATCCTCCTGGTCCACATCTCCGTCGAGATCGAAATCGCAGGGCGACTTTCCGGGGTACATGAACTTCCACAACATGACCCGGTCTCTGGCGGTTACCAGGCCGTTGCCATTGAGATCGTATTTGAGATACTCCACGTAAGCCGGGCCGTCACCAATCAAATCGTTCCCGTTCGCATCACTCGGACTTTCATAGTATGTCTTCTTGGCCGCATCGTAGAAGGTCCGAATCGGCGTTATGATCATGTTCTTAAACAAGGCCAGGTCGGCCTCGTCCACATTATTGTCGCGATTGAAGTCTCCGGTCTTGAAAGCCAACAGGCCGCCGACAAGCCTGTTGCTGGCTGCATCCTGGAACAAGAACTGCGGCACGGTAATCGTGGCATAAGGCGCCTGCCGGAAGAACCGCAGGCGCAACATCGTGGTCTGCAACACATTGCTCGCCCCCAGGACCGTGTTGTATTGGACGCGCTGAGCCTTACTCATGACCACGGCCAAACGCCCCTGACCGTCCAATCGCCAGACGGCGCCGCCGGTGGTTTCAAAGAAGTAGATGTCGCCGCCCAGCGTCGTGATGCTGGAAATGCTCACGACCTTATCGACATCTACGCCCGGATCGGTCTCATCAGGGTTGGCCGGCCGGGCCAGATAACGGCCATTCCATTGGATGAACCTCTCCAGTTCGGCTTCGGTGAAGAGCGCATAGGGCCCGAGGACAGACGTGCCGGTGTCCACCAGGTAATCCAGGCCGCCCACGTTACCGGAGGCGGAGGAACCACGAAACAGGATCTGGTCTCCCACGGCGGGATTGTCCGGATCGAGATCGCGCACAGAGGTGTGCAGGACGCACGGTTCGCATTCAATGGCAACGTAGGGGGGAGGCCCACTGGAAGCGGCATCGGCAGCAAAAATCCGCGTCAGGGCCCCGGTGGCCACCCGCACCTTCCAGATCCCACCATAGCTGGAACTGCCATCATTGAAATAGAGGCTCTGACCGTCGCTGGACCATGCGAACTGCCGGCCAACGTCGCTGGTGGTGCTCGGGGGGTCGAGCCCGATCACATCCGCCATCTGCTGGAGCGTCACCAGCGGGGTCATGACCGTACTGGCGTCAAAATCAGCCGGGACCTGCAGATTATAGCGGTACACCCGCTTGGTCAGGTCGGGGCGTTTGGTGCTGCTCAAATCTCCGATCACGCTGTTCGCATCGATAATCCAAGCCTGAGTGTACGGCGGATAGAGCGGCGTCACGCCATCGGTATCAAAGATAGTCAGTGGATTAAGCAACAAGCTGCCACAGATTGGGCTTCCACCGCTGAAACTGGGATTGGTCTTGGTAAACCGCACCCACTCGCTGGGAGAAACCATCTCCTCAAAAGCCTGGGCTCCGGTAACATTCGTCACCTTGCGGATCCATGCGCTCCCTCCGTAGCCGGCAACCCAGAGCGTGTCCGTCGTGGGGTCATAGCCGAACGCGCCAACGGCCGGACCACCGGTGGCAATGTAGTTTGGCACCACCACCATCAGATTGTCCGGCATCTGTGCCATCGACACCGACACCATAAACACCAAGGCGAAGAGAGCAGACCCGCTCCTTACGCCCCACCCGAGCGAATTACATCCAGACATGCTTTCAACGCCTCGCGACTGATATAGACAGGTTCCTGCGTCTTCCCTGTCAGAATACCGTCAGGCGCCGCCCCCGGCAACTGCAAAACTTGAATACTTCACAACCGAGTCATAACAAGTTGCACACAGCCCAATTGCCAATGCACAGAATACACCGGCCCGGAAATAAGATCGGTGCCGACTCTATCCGGAGCTTGCCCGGACGGATTACGATGCTTACCGGCCAGGCTCGAAGAACAAACACAGTTAATCGCGCACTTGGCTATGTCACTATCGCGTCTGGCCGTTGACCGGAAACTTCGATGCCTGATGGAGTCGTGAGAGGTGCATTCAGGATCTGGACGATGTGGGTGAACGTCGATCTGACAGCCGCAAAGCGGGAATCTTCACCGGCACGGATGCCGATGGCCACTCGGTGGACAGCCCATTGGCCAAGTCGGCGCGCAGGTAAAGCCATGCGCACAACTTATTGTGGCATGGCGACCTGCACCCGGCCGGAGTGGCTTTCGCCGGAACTCAATTCATTTCGCCCCTCCGAAAGACACGACGACCTTGCTTCAGGTGCGATCGCCGGCCTCCGGGCTACTTCCCTGCCGCCCAGTTGGCGGAAACGCAAGACGAGGAATCTACTCTGTGATACGTCCGCGCACGACACCCGCGCCGCAGCCGCGCGGAGTATATCAGTCGCGACGGACTATGGATATAGTCCAACAGGCTGGATCTGTCAAGCCCCGATTTCAATGATCCGAGCAAGGATCGCAACGTCAGGAACCCCGGGGTACCAGAGGCCGGGCCTCAGATTTGCCCACCGTCACGGCCAAGCCGGGCAGCTTCGCGCGGATGTCGCGCAGCCCCTCCTCGCTGACCTGAGTCCCGCGTAAGGCCAGCACCTGCAGGGTGGGCAGGGTTTCGAAAACCTTGAGGCCCGCATCGGTGATCGGAAGGTCCGGTCCATTGATGGACAAGACTTCGACGCGCCGCAACCCGCCCAGATAGGCCAAGCCCAGATCGGAGAGATTGGGGGTATGAAGAGCAAGGTGTCTCAGATTCTCAAGCCCGGTCAGGCAGGCCAGGTCGCCATCCAAGAGCTCCGAGGTGATATTCAGCCTGAGGCACTCAACCGTGGCCGGGATCCGCAAATGGCACAACCCGCCGGGCTCAAGGCTGATCCGCACCAGGTTCAACTCACTCAACGCGGGAAACGCGCCCAGCGCTTTCAGTCCCGGCCCCTGCAACGTCATGTTGTGCAGGGTCAGCTTGCGCAGGCCCTGGAGTTGAACCAGTTGAACCAGGCCCGCGTCACTCACCGGCGCGCTCAGATTCAATTCACGAAGTGAATGACACCGGGCAATGTAGGGCAGGGCGGCGTCCGTCAGCCCCGGCGCCCGGATGTGCAGAGACTCCAGGGCGGTCATTGACGGAAGGATCCGCAGGCCAACATCCGTCAACGCCGAGCTGGTAACAGGCCACAATCGTTTCAGCGATTTCAATTTGCTGAGATGGTAAAAACCCGCATCAGTGGCCGCCCGGCTGGGAATCCCCAGCTCCTCCAGGGCCGTCAACCGGGACAAGGAGGCCAGACCGGCCTCGGTGATATTGGTCTGGCGAACCACGAGCTTGCGAAGCTGCTTAAGATTCTCCAGGTGCCGCGCGCCTGCGTCTCCGATCGGCGTACCAGACAGGTCCAGTTCCTCAAGATTGGGCAACGCCGCCAGGTGAACCAGGCCCTGCTCGCTGATCGAAGTGCCCTGCAGATCTAAACGGCGCAGCCGGCTGAGACCTTTCAGGCAGGCAAGGCCTTCATCACTCAGCGCCGACTCGGGAAACCCGAGGTTTTCAAGTGCGGGAAGAGAACCAATGTACTGGAGATAATGGTTCAGCTCGGGGTTGCTGTTTTTGACGAGTTGAAGCGAGCGCAGCGAGTGGAGCGAACCGAGATGAGCCAGACCCGCCGCCATCCCCGGATGACCGCGGATGAGCGTCAGCCGCGTCAGTGACGTCAGTTGGCCAATGGCGGCAAGTTGATCCTCGGTGATCTCAGTACTGGGCACATCGAGTTTCAGCGGCGCCTCGATCTGAAGAGCGGTCAGTGAGGGCAGCGCCGTCAGAATTCCCAGGGCCTCCGCATCGATCGCGCTGGGCAGGCAGAGACCCTGGAGATGTTCAAGCGCCACCAGGCTCTGGATCGCGGCCAGATCCAGCGGCGGATCCGATTTCAGGAACGCGTCGCTGCCACAGAGGCTCAAGCCGATGAGGCCGCTCAGATCGGACAACGCCCCGATCTCCCGGGCTCCCGGTCGACTGCAGGCCTCGAAGGTGAGAATCTGAATGTCATCCGGATTGAGCCCGGCAAAAGGACGGTCTACCAGGAAGGTCTCGGGCGTCACCTTGAGCTTGAGCATCATGCCGGCGGGGACGGTGATCGTGCCGCGGGCTTCCAGCGGGAGGGAGCCCTCGCCGGCGGCGGAGATCGAAAAAGCTTCCGTGAAGAAGTCATCCTCCACGAGATCGCGGCTGACAAACGTGCAATAGCCCAGGGACCGATTCTTCGGGAAATGTACGAGTCGGGGGGCCGGACTTTCCGTTTCGCCCTCCTGCCCGGAGACATCGCCCGGATCCCGAACCGTCACCCCGACCGCCAGGATCACGCCCGACAGCAGCAGCACGCCGGCCAGGGAGCGGACGGTCAGCCTGGGCGCTGAGGTCACCGAGCCGTCCAGAAGGGCGGCAATGCGCCGACCGATCTGAGTACGGGTCACAAACAGACCACCGGCCAGGCCGATCCGGCGACGATCCCGTATGGCCCGGAGGATCTCAAAGAGGTACTCCGCATACTGACCGGCCTGGGGGAAAGACTGAACCAGGGCGTGGTCACACGCCGTCTCTAACGCCTCGGTAAGCCGCCGACTCCCCCACCACACCGCCGGGTGGAACCAGAACACCGCTCGGACAATATCTCGAATGAAGATGATGAGCGAATCCAACCACCGCCAGTGAACCAGCTCGTGCCGGAGCGACCAGCCGACCTGCTCGTCATTGCACTTCTCCGCCAGCCACTGGGGCAACAAGATCACCGGGCGAAAAACCCCGACCAAGGCCGGCGACTCAATCCGGTCACTGATCAGAAGCGACGGCAACGCGCGCAAGCCCAGAGATCGGCCCAGTCGCTGGTACGTGGATTCCAACTCCGCATTCGGCCGGGTTGCGACCCGAACGAGGTTACGAAGTCGCAGCAGGGCATGCATATAACGGGCCAAGCCGATCCCAACGCCGCCGAGCCAGACCCCGAGCACGACCCAGTACAGTGGACTGCCGGCGCTGCGGGCCGGGCGGGACTGTCCGCCCCGGGTGTCGCGACTCACCGTCAACCGACGCTCGGGAACGTCGGCCTGCGGGGGTTCTGGCGGTGGCGGAAGGTTTTCAGCCGCCGGCGCGACGGCGGGACGCTCAGGCCCGCTTGGCGTCACGGCGGGCGCGACGTTGCGACTTTCCACCACCGGGGCCGGCAGCAGCGACGCGTTGAACAGCGGAACGGTCAGGATGCTTCCTGCCATCAAAGAGAATAAAGGCTTGATCAGCACCGCCAGCCACAGATAACAGATCATCCGTGGGCAGCGAATCCGCGCCAGCACAATAAAGAGATGGACCAGGGCCGCCACCCAAACCAGTTCGGCACTGACAATCAACAATCGGGCCAGAAGAAGATCTGGACTCAATCCCCAGAAGCTGGCGTGAAACGAGATCACGACACCTTGGTTCCTCGATCTCTACGGGTCTCGATTAACTTGCGAATCTCTTCCAGATCCGCGTCGGTCATGTCGCTGTCGTCCAGCATGCAGGCGATCGCCTGCCGGGGGGAACCCTGAAATAGTGTGGCCAGCAGTTCACGCAGGGAGCGACGGGCCACGCTTTCGCGGGGAACCACCGGATGCCACATGAAACCTCGACCGATGGTCGGAATCGGCTCGATGTAACGCTTGTCGCGCAAGCTGGAAAGGACCGTGCGGATCGTGGTCGGGGCAAGTGGGCGTTTCTTCTGAAATTCGACCGTCACCTGGGCGGATGTGCAGTCACCCAGGCTCCAAACGGTATCCATGACCTCCAGCTCAAGGGCACTGAGGGCCGGCCGACTCTGGGGAGCGTTTCGAGATCTTCTGGCCATGACCTTCCCTGGTGAACAAATCTCACCCTGATCAGACGGATTGGCCTATAAATATAGTCGAGAACGGCTGAGCCTTGAAGAGAATTTTCGGCTTGACTTTTGTGCGCCGCCGGCGACCCCATGCGGCATAAGGGCCGGGCAGTGCCTCACCCGACCGCAATCTGCTGTCACACCGACACTTATGGACTATTCACCCCGCTTCGCCACCGGCAGGGCCGACCGAAGCATCCAGGCCGGGATGGTGAAGTACAGTATTGCGAAGTGCAGTGGCTTCCCCCGCGATTGGGCGTAGAGCCTGTGCTGGCAGGCGCTGGCATCGCCCTCGCCGAGGCCGGCGCAGGCGGTGCGCCGGCGCCATACGGTCTGCCGAGGCAACCCCCTATCCGCGTCTGTCGCGCTGAGTCTGCGGCGGTACGGCCGCTGCAGACCGGCGGGCTTGCGGCTCTTGCGAACCAGGCACCGTTCGCCGGGCCACTGCGTCGCGAGGTGGCGGGAGCAGCTTGCCCTCGGGGCTGATCCGCGCGGCCAGCATGGCAGGCCGGGAGAGTACATCGTGATGCTCGGCAAAGAACCGAGCCAGGGTGGGCCAATCCGGCATGGTCATGGCCTTCCGGCCATACCGGTCGGCGTCTTTCTCATTGACGATCAGCGCGAGCATGCGGTTGTACGTATAGGCTTCCACATCCGCCCGCTTATCCCCAATGCCGATCAACAGATTGGGCCATTGCTGCCGGAGGCGGGCCAACGTGTTGCGTTTGAAATTGGTCTGGCTGCGCCACTCGGCCCAACTCTCCGAGACCATCACCGGGCCATCGGGAAAGCCATGTTCGCGCAGCCATCGGCGCGTGCGCTCCAGCATGAAGCGCGGCCGGGCGGTCACATAAGCGATGTGATAGTCTCTCGCCAGCGCGGTCATGGTCTCCCGAGCGCCGTAAATGGGTCGCGAGCCGCCATCGTGCCGGGAGAACAACAAATCGCCGTAGTCGGTGACGGAGAGAGTCTCGTCGATATCCACGACGATGATGGTCCGGCTCGGATCCCAGTGAAACACCTTGCCGGAAGTCCGCAGCGTCCGGCCCTTGAGCCGGACAGTGGCCTCGAATTGCGAACAGTCGGGATCGGGAAGTGTGCAGACTACACTGGCATTGCCTTCGTCCCGGGTCCGGCCAGTACCGATCGGCTGGTTCCTGGCGGAGAACTGAACGGGGACTTCTTCCAGGCCATTGCGAAAGCCCAGACCCACCGGCTGTTCGAGATAGGCCGTCAGGGGAGCCTGGACGCCGCCCATCACCACCGCATCGTTCACACTGAGAACCGGACCGCTGCAGCCGAAAGCAGAGAGGAACACCAGCCCGCAAAAGATACCGGCAGAGGCGAGGCGAATCATTCGCATCGGCAGTCTCGTCCCTTTCTGATTGGAGGTCGCGATCGTACGACACGACCAGCGGCGACGCCCCCGGCACATCCCGTGCGGTGACGAACATCCGTCCACAATGGGCACTATAGCCAGTCATCGGCAAGGCTCAAGTCCGATAATAAGCAGCCCTGAGGGGTAGTTTCCTTAATCCCGCCAGCCTCCATGGGCTGGCGGGCGGCACCGGCAGGGTGGACAGGCGTTGCCGGAGCGTGTATCACCTTCGCCTATGACTCGAACATATCCCTTCTTATGCGTTCTGGGCGTTGTGTTTTTCCACTCCCCGGCGGTTCGCGCGGCCGATACCGCGTCACCCACAACCCAACCTGCGCTGCAGATCGTCGGCGGCCCGTATCTTCAGGCCCCTTCACCAACGAGCATGACCCTCGTGTGGACGACGAACCGCAAGTGTACATCGAAGGTCGAATACGGCGCCTCGGCGGACGATCTGTCCCAGGTCGCGATCAGCGTCCGGCACGGGCTGATCGACGCCAACACCACCCTGCACAAGATCACCGTGAGCGGGCTGCGGCCGGGGACAACCTACCACTATCGCGTCATGTCCACGGAGATCGTGGAGTTCAGGCCCTACCGGGTGAAGTACGGGGGGACTGTTGAAAAAAGGGGAGAGTTCACCACGCTCGATACAGATAAGGAGAGATTCTCCTTCTGCGTGCTCAACGACCGGCACGACAGGGTACCCGCTCTGCGGCAGGCGCTGGGCTCCATCCAGTGGCAAGGGGTGGACATGGTGGTCGGACTGGGCGACATGATGAACGACCCCATGAGCGAAGAGCAGATCTTCCGCAACTTCATCAATCCCTGCACCGAATTCTTCGCCGGGCGAATCCCCCTGATCATGGTGCGCGGAAACCACGAGACTCGCGGGCTGCTGGCCCGCAGTCTGATCGATTACTTCCCGAACCCAAGCGGGCGCCACTTTTATTACTCCTTCGACCACGGCGGAGTGCATTTCGTCGTGCTGGACTGCGGCGAGGATAAGAGCGACACCAGCCCTGAATACAGCGGACTGGCGGCCTTCGAAAACTATCTGCAGGAGCAGACCCGCTGGCTGGAAGAGGAACTGCGCAGCTCCGCGTTCCGCAACGCCCGCTTCCGCGTTTGCCTGGTGCACATTCCGCCGGTCTCATACCGCGAGGAAGACGACGCCAAGTTCATCCGCCCGGGTTGGATCCGTAAGAACTGGAACCCGATGCTCAACCAGGCCGGGCTGGACCTGATGATCTCCGGCCACACCCATCGCTATGCGGAGTTCCCCCCGGACGAAACCCGCGCGTTCCCGCTGGTGGTAGGCGGAACCAACACGGTCATCCGGGTGGACGTCTCGCCGGAGAAGTTGCAATTGACCACCTTCAAAGACGACGGGTCGGTGCTGTCCCGGCCACCAGAGGTACCGCGCAGGAAGTAATACGGATTCCAAATGGATCTTGCGCGTTGGGTGCCCTACCTTTTCAAAGGGTGAGGTACTCCGAACGCGCGAAGATTTGAGCGCTCAGCAGCGCGGCGACCAACAACCAGGCAGGAACCCACTGCCCTCTCCCATCCAGCAGTTTCGCGCTTCGACCCATGAGGCGGGCAGGATACCCGCCCCCCGGCAACGTCAGCCGGCTGTTCTGGGGGGCGGGCATCTTGGCCGCCTGCTTCGCCTGCAAACTGATGTACCGGAAACGGCCTATCTCCACATCTGATAGCCACCGGCCAGGTTGTAGACTTCGCCGAAACCGGATTGCATCAGGATTCGCGCCGCGTTGTAACCCCGCTGGCCTACCTGGCAGAAGACCACCACTGGCCGTGTGCGATCCAGTTTGTCCAGATGCGCTCGCAACTTCGGGAGCGGAATGTTGATCGCACCGGGCAGCGTGCCCCCGGCGAATTCATCGGGATTGCGAACGTCCACAAGCTGACCCTCGGGGATCGGCTCGCCCGGGGCCACCTGACACACCCGGCCGGCGCGCTGGTTCTGGGCCACGAACGCCGCAATGTGCAGCGGGTCTTTCGCCGAGCCGAACTGCGGCGCATAGGCCAGGTCGAGCCCGGCCAGATCGTCGATCGTCCCGCGAAAATGCAGAGCCGTCGCCACCACGTCGATGCGCTTGTCCACCCCCGCCCCGCCGACCGCCTGCGCGCCCAGCACGCGGCCGTCGCCGGGATCGTAAACCAGCTTGAGGATCATCGGCTCCGCGCCCGGATAGTAGCCGGCATGATGCGGACGGATGGCATAGCTCACGGCGTGAGGCACGTTCAGCCGGCGGGCGGCCTTGGCGCTCAGGCCGGTCATGGCGGCCGTTCGGCCGAACAGGCCCACGATGGCGGTACCCATGACCGGGGCGGCGTCCGGAGCCGCTCCCAGTGCCGCCCGCTCGCCGGCCAGCCGACCGTTGCGATTGGCCGGGCCGGCCAGTGGAATGCGCACCGGCCCGCCGGTGATGCCGTACACCGTTTCGGCGGCATCCCCCACCGCGAGGATGGCTGGGTCGCTCGTTTCGAGTCGCGCGTTGACGGCGATGCCGCCCGTCGGGCCCAGGGCCAGCCCGGCATCACTCGCAAGCTTGACCACCGGGCGAACGCCGATGGAGATGAGCACCAGGTCGGCCGGCAACTCCTCGCCGGTGGCCAGGCGCACAGCGGTGACGCGATCCTCGGCGGCCACGAGGTTCTCGACAGCCGCCCCCAGGTGCAAGGCGACGCCGTGGGCCTTGAGCACGGCCTCAATCTCGCGGGCCATCTCCGGGTCCAACGGCGGCAGTACCTGCGGCTGTTGTTCGATGACGGTCACCGTGATGCCGCGCTCGACCAGGGCCTCAACCATTTCCAGGCCGATGAACCCGGCACCGATGATGGCGGCGCGGGCCGGGCGGTGGGTCTCCACGAAGGCCTTGATGCGATCCATGTCGGCCACATCGCGAAGCGTGAAGACGTTCGGCGAATTCACCCCCTCCCAGGGCGGAACGATGGGGGCCGCGCCCGGCGAGAGAATGAGCGTGTCGTAGGGCTCCCAGAAACGCTCGCCTGTGGCAAGATTGAGCACTTCCACGCGCTGGGCGGCACGATCGATACGCAACACCTCGTGGCCCGTGCGAACGTCCACATTGAATGCGCGTTTGAAATACTCCGGCGAAGCCAGCAGCAGCCTGTTACGCTCCTTGATCTGGCCGCCGATGTGGTACGGAAGCCCACAATTGGCAAAGGACACGTGCGCGCCTTTCTCAAAGACGGTTATTTTGGCCCGCTCGTTCATCCGCCGGGCGCGGGTAGCCGCGCTCGCCCCGCCGGCCACGCCACCAACGATCACGATTCTGGGTTCTGCCATAACGTTTGCCTTTCGTAAGTCCCCTCTCCAGGGCTCAGGCCACTGATCCCTCGATCCTCAGCGCATTGGCCCAGCACCGCTCATCCCCTTGTCTCCTTGTCCCCTTGTCTCCTTGTCGCCATGTCCCCACGTTCCCGCGCTTCAACGCTCACGAACAACTCGCGCCCGTGTGGCACGAAACCGAATTCCAGGGCATCTTCTCCAGCAGCCGGGCCATCGGACAGAAGCCGCTGAAACCCGCAAAGGTCAGGCCAGCCGCCACGAAAACATCGATCAGCAGAAACGCCGGATGCACGAACGACAGGCCCAAGCCCGCCAGCAGCAACAATCCGGCTACGATCATGACCTGACGGTACAACGGGATGCGCTTGCGGTCCACGATGACGTTCACACCCTCGCGCTTGCAGGCATCGAGGCCGCCTTCCACGGCACAGACGCTGGTGAAGCCGGCCGCCTCGAGCTGCCCCACCGCCTGCCGGGCCCGCACACCGCTCTTGCAGATCACCAGCAGCGGCTCGGCGCGATCCCAGCGGCTCGCCGAAGCGGCCAGCGTCCCCAGCGGCACGCATTCAGCCCTGGGCAGCCGTTCCCCCGCGAACTCATCCGGGTTGCGAACGTCGATAATCCGGCCAGTCCACTCCGATACCTGCTTCGGCTTCAATGTCACCATCTCCATACCTCACGATATGTACACATATCTTCACAAAAAAAGAGAGTCTTATTCTTCCGCCGGCTGGTGGCCGCGGATGCAGTCCAGCAACCAGCAGGGACGTTTGTCCACCACCTTGTAGTACACGGTCTTGCCCTCGCGCTCGCGATCCAGAATCCCGTGCGCCTTCATCAGGTTGAGATGCTGGCTCACCGCATTGGGCGGAATCTTCAGATGCTCGGCCAGCTCCCCGACGGCCATGCGCTCCCCCAGCAGCAGATCGCAGATCCGCAGCCGATGCGGATGGGCCAGCACGCGAAGAACCTCAACGGCCTTCTCGAGCTGCTCCATGGGGATCAACTTGTGGCGCGTCGCAGTCATCATTTATCAATATATCATGAATTCTACACATGTCAAGCGCCAAGCCGCAAAATTTTCCCCGCCGACCGCCGACAGGTGATCATCCACAGGAACGCCCCGGGCAAACGGTCCCCACGGAACGGATGCACCGGCAGCGAGGCCGGGGATTCCGGCCGTATCGAAAAAGCAGTATTTCCAATACCTTCCCCATCGTTTCCACGCTCCAGCGACCGCGCCGGCTCGCCTGGAAGCGAGTTTTTCTCCCCGAGCTTTTCCCGCGAGCAGTCGCGGCAATCTGGAAAATTTTGCTCGCCGGGATCGTGGCCTTCCGGCTGCAACTGCTCAGAAGCCGGCCCGTATAAAGCTGCGGCCATCGTGGCTCGGCGATTCAGGCATTCCCCGTATGGACGTCTTAGGGGGGACTGCTCTTTAATACTCCACTTGGCTTGCCGGAACGTCCGATACATGGCTGGTCACGAATAACAGGCGCTGGAGGCGTCTGTCGGTGAGGCAGGGCCGGGCCAGGTTTCACCGACCGAAATCACAACCCAACTTTGAAACGAAAGGTGGCTTGATGAGAGCAGGACGCTACCTCACCAGGCGTTCAGGAAGACACGAACTACGGAACCTGGCCCTGCCTCCTCTGCTGGCCCTGCTGGCCGCCGGCTCAGCGGTCGCGGCAACGAAGCTTGCAACAACCCAACCGGCGGATGCCGACAAGTCCTCCCGGACGCGGTCGGCCGCCACCCTGGTACAGACCGTGGTGGCTGAAGATGCCGCCCCCTTCGCCGTCGTAGAACTATTTACTTCAGAATCCTGCCCCAGTTGCCCCGCCGCCGACCGGCTCCTCAGCGAGATGAGCGCTGAGGCCCGCAAACGCGGTCAGCGCCTTATGCCGCTGGCTTTCCACGTCGATTATTGGAAAACCGGCAGTGCCGCCGACCCGTTCAGCGATCCCGCCTTCGCCCGCCGACAGAGGTTCTATGCCGCCATGTTGAGCAGCGAAGACGATGTCTACACCCCCCAGATGTTCGTCAACGGACGCGCCGGTTTTGTCGGCTCGGAGCGCGCGACTGCCGAGCGCCAGATCAAGTCAGCCCTGAGCCGTCCCGCTACCGCCACAGTCAGCCTGGGCATTGAGGCGGGCAAGTCGGCCGACACGCTCCAGGTCAACTGCGACGTGCGCACGACCGCAACCAACGCCACTCTGCAACTCGCCGTCGTCGAGCGGGGCTTGTTCGGCCACGGCCGAAGCAAGCTCGATAACGTCGTGCGGGTCTTTAAATCCATCCCTTTGAGCAAAGGCAACCACCAGAGCGTTGAGCTGCAATTGCCACGCGACTTGAACCGTAAGAACGCCTCGATCGTCGGTTACATCCAGGACAGCCGTAACCTGAGCATCCTGGGCGCTACCAGCGTCGATCTGGAGTCCGCCCCCGTCGAGCGGGTTGCCCGCTCCAAGTAGGCCCGTTTCAACAGCTTGACCGCCGGCCATGCCCCCCGGCATGCTTTTCCTGAATCCACTGGATCCGTTGAGAATCCAGCGGCCCGGTCGAAACCGCCCCTGAAGCATCGTGGCCCCTCGGCGCCCCCAGCGTCTCTCCGGCAAAGGCGAGACTCCCCGGCTGAAGGTGGCGCTATGATGAGGGGACATGACAAGGGAGGATTCGCCATGCCGCAAGCCTTTGAAACGCACGCTGACAGCCCCACCCACGAACAGATCCGCGAACTGCTGACCAGGGCGCGGACCATCGCCGTCGTGGGCCTGTCCGACAATCCCAGCCGGGACAGCCACCGTGTCAGCGCGTACCTGCAGAACCAGGGCTATCGTATCATCCCGGTCAATCCCGGCGTAACCGAGGTGCTGGGCGAGAAGGCCTATCCCAGCTTGCGCGAGGTTCCGGAAAAGGTGGATATCGTCAATATCTTCCGACGCCCGGAAGCGGTTCCTGCCATCGTCGAGGATGCGATCGCCACAGGAGCCGGGGCGGTGTGGATGCAGTTGGGCATCACTCACGACGAGGCGGCCCGGCGCGCCTCTTCCGCCGGAATCCCGGTGATTATGGACCGGTGCATCATGGTGGAACACAGGGGCCTGGGCGCCTGATCGGTCCGGCGTCGCGCCCGGTTAAGAAGTACCGGGCTTCTGTACCGGCCGTTCGCGTGTAGCGGCCGGGCTCCGTACCGGCCGTTCTCTCGGACAGCCCACAAAAACGGCGATACTAAACTCGGAGCTATCGCATCCGCGGCAGGTGAAGCGGTTGAACCGGCCCCTGGGCGCCATCACCGGCCGGTAACTCCGTCACTTCCAGCCCCAGGTCAACAATCCGCTCTCCGGCCTCCAGGCTTATGGGGCCCGGAGTGGTAACGGTCGGAATGGCTCCGCACAAATCGCCGGCATCGCAAATGAAACCATCGCCATCGCGGTCAGTGCCGGCATAGATCAAGTAAGCTCCCGAGGCCAGGCCAACCAGGTTAAACGCGTAGCCTTCCGCCGCGGATGTCTCGTCCTGGGCCACCGGCTCCAGCGTATCCGCCTTCAGGGCCAGCACGTAGATCTGCTCACCGCCGGAGCTATCCCCGGAATCCTCCGACGGAACCGCCTGTTGGCCGCCGGCATGACCCGCCCGGCGCAAAGCCTCGCGAACGGCCGCGGCGGCATCCACCAGCCCGTGGCCATAGTCAGGATCCGGCCCCGCGACGCCCAGGTCGCGGGCCGTGCCCAGCAGGATCGACCGCATCTCGGCCACCGTCAGTCCCGGGTTAACCGCCAGCATCAGGGCGGCCACGCCGGCCACGTGGGGCGCCGCCATGCTTGTCCCGTTGCTGAACAGATACTTGGTGATGATCTGGCCGCCGGACTCCGCCGCGCCGGTGCTCAGTACGCTGTCGGAGTAGCCGTCGCCGTTAAGATCCACGCCCGCCACCCCGCCGGGGGCCATCAGATCGAGGGTGGCCCCATAGTTGGAATAACTGGTTCGAACCGCCTGGGTGTCCACCGCACCTACGCTCAGGGCCTCCGGAGTAGCCGCCGGCCAAGCCGGCTTGGAAGAGCCGCCGTTGCCCGCCGCGCAGATCACCAGCGCGCCGGCTTGAGTCGCTTCGCGAATGGCCGCCGTCTCTTCCGAAGAGGCGGGCTCGCCAGGCGCCCCCGCGACGCTCAGATTGATGATCCGGGCCGGTTGGGCCGGCAGCGTGCCGGAGACGTTGGGCAGGCCGGCCGCATAGCGAATCGCTTCAGCCACGTCGAACGAGGAGCCCCCATTCACCCCCAGGGCCCGCACCGGCATGATCTTCGTATTCCAGGTCACCCCGGCCACGCCAATCCCGTTGTTGGTGGCCGCCCCGATGGTGCCGGCCACGTGCGTCCCGTGGAACGAGCTGCGTCCCGGGCCGTTGTATTCATCTCCCATGTCTTCCGGATCGCTATCGCGTCCGTCGCCGTCACGAGCGGAGGCCGGGTCGGAAATGAAGTCATAGCCCGGCACGAGCCGGCCCTGCAGGTCAGGATGCGTGCTCACGATCCCGGTGTCCACGACCGCCACCACGACCGAGTCGCTGCCCGTGGTCAGGTCCCAGGCCTCCGGCAGGTTGATCAGCGAGTAGTGCCACTGGGCGGGAAAATAATGATCGTTGGGAACCGCGGCGATGTACCGCCGCAGGTTGGGCGAGGCCCGCAGGACGCCCCGCCGGTTCAGTAAGGCAGCGGCATCCCCCACGGTGGCGGCTTTCGCCTGGCGGGAAGCCAGCTTGGAGCGAGCTGGACAAAATACCCGGCACAACCCGGAAGGCGACCGCTCAATCTCCTGCAGGCCCGATTCAGCCAGAATCGCGGCCCGCTCTTCATCCCCCACCGACGGGTCAAACGTCACCAGCAGTTCGCCGGGAATGACGCCCTCCACCTCGGTAGCGGCATCGGCCGGGTCTGGAAGCTGCCGTTGGGTATCGTCGATATGTTTGGAAGTCGGCTGCTGCGTGGCGGCCGGCTGCTGCCCGAAGGTCAGATAACCGCTCACTGCGGCGGTCGAAGGATCGGAGGGATCCGAGCCATCCTCATACGCCGAGGGGGGGCCGGCCGGCGGTGGTGACTCAACGCAGCCGCCCAGCCACAGCATGGGCAAACTCAAGGCCAGAATAAGTAGCGATGCTTTCGCATCCATGCGTGCTCCTCTACGCGTGTATCGACCGTCTTGGCCGTCGGCTTCGGCGCGCACGCGGATTCATGCGGCCCAAGCCCGCCCATACTACGAAAAGAGGGGCTGTCTGATTGGGCTCAACCCCCACAAGACGCTCAAAAGGGGGCATTCACCCTACCGATCCAGTCCTCACACAGTGCGGATTCAGGGTTCGGAGTTCAGTAGAGGGGCGAGAGTTGAAGGGAAAGGGGGAACGGCGCGACAACTGGTTATCGCACCTGCCATTTGCGACATTGTCTTCTATGTTCCCGACTCACCAGCGGTTGCTGGCATCGTTTGGCACCAGGGGCCTCGCGTGGACGTCACCGCAGGGGCGCGGAGCCACGGGAAAACGCTGCGAGTGCTTTCCCGTGGCTCCTGGAAGAGAACCAGATAGATGCCGGGGAGGCCGGTCAAGCCGGATTCACCTAAGAAGAACCGGTCGATACACCACCTCCCGCGTTCTGTTGGGCCAAGCAAGAAAGAGTACGGAGAACATGGCCGTGCAAGCCGGCCTTTCACGGTACTCCTCCATATCTTCCTCAATCAGCCTTTCCCAACAGTTCCGGGTTGTCGATCCACATGGCAAAGTAGGGGCGGTCGGCACTGCGGAGCTTCATCAGGAAGAGGAACGGTTTGTCGAACACCAACCGTTTGGGCTCTGGAGGTGCTGAAGTCACCATGGCCCCGATCGTGGCCTGGGACTCCAGGCGCACGCCTGCCTCGTTGAGCTCGAATCGAACGTCCTGCCGGGCCATGAAAATCACGTATTCGTTCTCCAGTAACCGAGAATCAAACGGATGGTCGATCAGTTCATCGAAAGACCGCTCCAGGCGGAAGTTCATCATCGGAACCTTGAGCACGTCGTTTTCGGTCAAAGATCCTGAAGAACCTGAAACACTGCGGGCCAGCACGGCATCGATGGTCGCCTCCAGAGTGGCTTCCGGGTGAACCTTCGCCATGATGATCTGGTCGGCCTCGCTGCGGGTGATCAATTCAATCACGAAGTCATCGTTATGTTGATAATCCAGAACCTTGACCTGTCGGAGGACCTGGGGATCGACACTGGTTTTCCCGGAGATGCCAAAGCAGAGGATCGGTGTTCCTCCGAAATCGAGTGGGTCGGTAATCCGCTCGAACCGCTCCGGAAAAAGCAGGTTTTTGAGGAGATACGCATACGCCACGATGATACCTTTTCTATCGGGCTTGATTTCCGGCAAAACCGGTTGCGCTTCAGGGGACTTCTGGGCCATCGTTTCTCTGATCTGGCCCAGAATGTCATCTTCCACCTGCCCGGCCATTGCGACATAGGACGCATCATCGAGGTCGTCGCGGGTCACCAGCCATTCGTTCAGGCTTGTGAGGAGGGCCGGTTGGCTGGCCATGTCCTTGAAGTAGATATCCTCCCCGAACACATCGAGCAGTTCATTCCAAGCCAGCGGGAAAGTGGCACACCACACCAGATTCCGGCCGGAGACGATGGGCTCGCGGAGGTCGGCCGTGACCAAAGTGGAAGTCAGGTCCCTGGCGTTCACGTCGGTCAGTTTGGCCTAGTTGCCTGGTTGATCCAGGAGTGGGCAACCGGTGAGCAGCGAAAGTGCCAGCAGAGACAGAAGCAGGGTGATCTTCATGGTTGTCTCCATCTCAATCTCATTTTGTCCAGAAGGGCTTCGCCTCCCGCGCCGGAGGCAAGTTTGACTTTGAAGTGTACGCAGAGACCAACTGTCCAGTCGCCTTTACTTGCCTCCCCGACGACCTGATAATCGAACGGTCGTCGTACCTGTTTAACGTGGTTGAGCTTATGCTCTCAGTCATCAGGCAGCCATGATTCTCGAAGCCGTGACCATTCAGGCCAGCCCACGCGAGCACGAATCGCTCGCCATCGCCCTTCGCGCAATAGCCCGGATGGGCGGGGTGGACCCGAATTACGACGAGATCTGTGCCGCGTTGGGTATTTCACTCGTGGCCATCGTCGGACCGGCCGAGAGTTCGCCCGCCCTGTGGCCAACCTTCGGGCGGGACGCCTTCCTGGCCCCCACCGCCCGGCTCTTTGGTATCCACCTGCGCGACCTGCACCCCCCGGAGGTGGGCGTGGACATGCTCTGGGCCGAGGAGTTCGCCCAGCATTTCGATCTGAGCTATAAACCATTACTTCGCCAGGCCTTACAAAACGAACAGCCAGTACTGGCCTGGGGCGGATGGGCGGGTGATCCCACCCCCCGCTGGGGAGTCCTCACCACTGCCGCCGACGAGGATCTGCTCGGGGTCGTGCCGGGCACCCTCGACCCGGTGCAGCTAAGTCACCCCGCGCTTCAGTGCTACGTCGTCGAGCACTACGAGCCCCGGACCCCCTCGTCCGAGGAGGTGTTCGACACCGCCATGACCCATGCGCACGGTTTTCTGACCCGCTCGACGGCTCTGTTCCAACACTTGACGCCTCCGGGCTCGAAAATTGTCGCGGGCCCCGCCGCCTTTGACGTCTGGGCCACCTGGCTTCAGTCTCAACGGCCCGGCAACGAAGCAGACCCGGCCCGCGAGGCCTTCCGAATTTATACGAAGACCCTGTGCTCGGCGCGGACCTCGGCGGCACGGTTCCTGGCGAGGTCCGATGCCGCTCAAGGGCCCAGCCATGCGGCCATGATGGACGCGATCATGCATGCCTGTGACAGTTTTGCCGCGGAACTTGGCCTGCTTTGCCGGCCCGCCGAGGTCCATGCCCTCTGGCAAACGGCGGAGGGCCACCAGGAGCTGCTCGAAAATATTCGTACCGCTCAGGCCATCGACCGTCAGATCGCCGACTGTGTCAGCCGGCTCGTCTCGGCTGCATAATTCGCCCACCGGCCCGGCTCGTGCTAACATCGCCCATATGATCTCGCTGCCCGTCATGCCCTCTGATTCGAACCGCCCACAGCGGCGCCTTCCACCGTGGCTGAAACGTCCGCTGCCTCTGGGCGGCGAAATGGCCGTTACCCGGCAGGTGGTCTCCTCCAGCCGCGTGGCCACTGTCTGCCAGGAAGCCCACTGTCCCAACCTGATGGAATGCTGGTCGCACAAGACGGCGACGTTCATGATCCTGGGCGACAAGTGCACGCGCCGCTGCCGTTATTGTGCCGTCAACACCGCCCGGCCGGATCCGCCTGAGCCGGACGAGCCCAAACGACTGGCCGATGCCGTCGCGGAGCTGGGTCTGCGCCACGTGGTCATCACCGCGGTCGCCCGCGACGACCTGGACGACGAAGGCGCCGGCCAGTTCGCCGCCTGCATTCGCGCCGTGCGCGCTCAGACTCCCCAGGCCACCATCGAGGTTTTGCCGGCAGACATGCACGCCCGCCGCGACTGCATCGAGACGATCTGCAACGCCGGGCCGGACGTGTTCAACCATAATCTCGAAACCGTCGAGCGGCTCACGCCCATCGTGCGCCCACAGGCCAAGTATCGGCGCTCGCTGGAGGTGCTGCGGCTGGTGAAGGAACTCCGCCCCAACATGCCCACCAAGAGCGGCCTGATGGTCGGGCTCGGCGAGACACTGGAGGAACTGCACCAGGCCCTGGCCGATCTGCGCGAAGTCGGCTGTGATGTGGTGACCCTGGGCCAGTATCTCCAGCCGACGCCGAAGCACGCCCCCATCGCCCGTTTCTACACTCCCGAGGAGTTCGACGCCCTCGCCGAAACCTGTCGCGAGCTGGGCTTCCTGGGTGTGGCGTCGGGCCCATTCGTTCGCAGCAGTTACAACGCGGCGGAAGTCTACGACCGCGTGCGCGGTTCGGCCTGACCGGCGTTGGATTTGTGGCGCAAAGCGCCCCGAAGATTTCCAAACCAGGGAGCCCGTCCGGGTCGTTCGCATCACAACCGATTGAGGCTGCGCCGGTTTCGGTTATCATGCGGCCCATGAAAACAGCACAGCAAATGGTTCGAGAGTTTCACCAGGCCTTCGGCCACCCCGTCGCCGACCGCCCCGCAATGCTCAAGCCCGACCGCGTTATAGCCAGGGCCAACTGGATGGCGGAAGAGGTAACCGAATTCAGACGAGCCCGTAACCTTGAAGATCAGGCCGACGCCATGATAGACCTGCTCTACTTTGCTCTGGGGACGCTGGTCGAGATGGGTGTAGAGGGCGAGCCCCTGTTCCACATCGTTCACAAGGCCAACATGGAAAAGCTCTGGCCGGACGGGAAACCACACCTGGGCCCCGACGGCAAGGTCCAGAAGCCCCCCACCTGGCGCGATCCCAGCGAAGCTCTCCGCCAGGAGCTCGCACGGCAGTTGGTGAACTCCGCCCAGGCTTGCAGGGTGTGATACGGTTTCCGTTATAAACTTGGGCCAGTTCCTGCCTGGTTGTTGGTTACCGCGCTGCTGATAGGTTGAATCCTCGCGCGTTCGGAGTACCTCACCCTCTGAAGAGGTAGGCCACCCAACGCACAAGATTCATTGGGGATCCGTACTATCCCGCGCGGACTGATGTGTGCCGCGGCAACCGGGTATGACTGAGCCGCGGGGACCGCTATCCCCCCATACTGTCCAACCTCACGGCCGGAGGCAATCCGGATCAGCGGGAACGCCTGTTCCGCTGACGCAACGCTGGAACAGGTCCAGATCGACGGAATCCACCTCTTCGTCGTCGTTCAGGTCGGCCGCGGCGCACTCCTCGGACGGGGGCCAATCCATGCTGTCCATGCACGATTGCAGGTAATCGAGATCCGCGTCATCCACGTCGCCGTCCTGGTCGAAGTCGGCCCGCACAGTGGAGACAGTGAGATTGATCTGCAGCGTTTGCGGCGAGTTGGCCGCCCCGGGCGCCGACACCGTAACCACCGCCTCGTGCGTGCCAGGGACCAGCTTGGCGACGTCGTAAACCAGGTTGATCGTGTCCACGCCGCCGGTGCTCTTGCCTTGCATGGGGTTGACCAGCAGCCAGTCCGCGTTGCTTTCCACCTCGTACATCAGCGTGCCGGCCTTGCTGGCATTCCTGACCGTGAACGACCCACTGGGCAGATTCACGCCCGCGTGGGTGGCCAGCTCGATCTTGCGGGGGGCCAGCTCCACCACCGGCAACAACCGCCCGGAATTGAGCTGCCGCACTTCCACGTTGTCCACATAGACCATGAAGGAAGGATCTGCCACCGACTGGCTGGCCCGCAGCCAGATGCTGACCGTAGGCGAAACCGCGGTGAACGTCCGCCATACGTGCGTGAACACCTCGTGCACGATACCCTTGTCGGCAATCTGATCGGCCCCCCAGTCAATGCTGGGCGCATTGCCGTTGGCGGTCTGGCCGGTGGGATCCACGCCGATGTGGAACCGCAATCCGGTGGGCTGCTGACCGCGAAATTCATACTTCATCCAGCACGCGACCAGGTAGCCCTGCCCCGGGGTAAGCCCCCCTACCTGCCGATTGATGCCGCCGGTGAACCGGCCGGCCGGGGCCAGCTCCTCAAGGGTGCGCGGGTGAACCTGGCCGGCGCCGAACATCTGCGAGTAGAGCCCCTCCGTCGCGTCGGCGGGATTATTCGCATTGAAGGTGCCCACGTCTTTGACGATGTTGCCCTGCCCCAGGATTTCGTAGGCCGGCCAACCGCACGAACCACCGGCCACGAAGTTGGCAAACCCGCACCACCAGCGGTTCTCGTTCATGTACTTGCCCATGGTGACCAGATCGACGGCGATGGTCTCCGGCCGCCAGTTGCCATGCCAGCCCTGGGCGGTCGAACCTTCGGTGGCCAGGACCGGCGGGAAACGCCAACCCCGCCGTTCGTACAGATCTCTGAACCGCCGCGGACGCATGGAGAACTCGCAGGTGTCGTCCCGGCTCTGGTTGATGACCATCAGATCATCGTTGGGCCCGCCGTAGCAGTGGTACCCCAGGTAATCGGTCACCGCCAGCAACTCCCGGCAGGACGGACTGAACGTCTCATCCACCATCCGCCAGATGCTGGCCGGCTCTCCCGAGGCCAGGTTTAACGAGCAGACTTTCATGCCCAGTTCGTGGGCCCGCTCGGCGAAGGCCAGTTCAAAGGCCAGCGCCGCCGGCCAGTCTTGGCCCGTATCCGGCTGATTCAGCCCCTGCCAACAGTCAATTCGCGGGAATTTCTGCTGCTTGGTCCAAAGCTGATCGGCAAGCTGCCGGCCGTAGTACCTGGGGGCGGTCTTGTAGATCTCCCAGTTCGAGTCGATCGCGGGACGTCCGATAAAAATCGTGTTCTCGAGGTGAGGATACTTTTCCGTCAGGTACTCGACATCGCCGTAGACCCCGTCCTCGCCCGCATCATTCGGATCGCTTGCGCTGGGTGTGCCGCCATAGAGCAGGATGACCTTGGGATTCATGTCGGCGAGGGCATCGCGGTTGCCGCAGTCGTAACGGCCCCCGCCGATCTTGCCCACCCGACGGGATTGTCGCCACGCGCCGTAGCCCACCGTTGACCACTTGTTCCAGCCCGCTGAGACCCCGCCGGCAAACGGCTGCTCGAATCCCCCGTTGACCACCAGGTTGGCCCCGAAGGTCCGCGGAATCAGCATCTCCGGATCCACCGGATCCGGCTCCGGCCCCGGCGGGTTCCCGGTCGGAACCGGCCCGCTGATGACCAGATCATCAAACCAGACCCTGGCGTCGTTGCCATGCTGGGCCCAGTTGCGGGTTCCCTTCAACGAGACAGTCATGACCGGCAGAACCGCCCTGGCACTCGTGACCAGGGTCAGCCAGCGGTAGCCCTGAACGCCGCCTGCCGACCAGACCATGCCTTTGCCTTCTCCGCCGGGCTCCCCATAGGGATCCAGGCCCAGCCAGGCTACCAAATCCTCGCCGTTGTAGGTCTGCTGGGCCGGCGGCTCCAGGTAGACGCGGACGCTGGCCGTGTAAATCTCGCCTGGAACTACCCAGATCTGCTGATAGACGCCCACACTCTGGTTGCGGGTGGAGGGCTCCGGCAAGACCAGCTTCTGGGACTTATCCCCCCGGTAGGGACGGTCAAAACCCTCAAAGTGGACCTGGCCTGTGTAGCCGGAGCTCTTGAAGGCCGTCCATCCCTCGGCCGTGCCGTTGGTGAACGACCTCTCGAAATCAGAATTGTTTGCCGTTCCGGCCCCTGCCCCCTCTGGCGGGTAAGGAGTCGGCAGCGAACAGCGATCCTGGATGCCCACAAAGCCCGAGGACACCCCCGGAACGAGGGTTAATGCAGCCAAAGTGACCGCCAACAGGTGGCCCAATCGCATCGCTTACACTCCCCTGACGCCGGCTGAAACCACGGTAAACGCGACGCAACCAGTCTCATCCGTTATGAGCCCCCGGGGCCCGGCATCTGAAGCGGCATTCCCCCCTGCCCAAGCCCCATGCCCATAAGTTCTGGCTTGACGTTCTCCAGGAGGCCGGAAAGACATGGCCGGCACAAGGCCCCCCGGAGACCATCGTCCAAGTCGAGCGTCGCCGTTAACTTCCCGCAGCGATACTCCATTCTAGCTGAGAGAGAACGGCAGGTTCAAGCAATTGCAGGATAACTAATGTGGATGGGGGGCCGGCGGATCAGAGGTTCAAGAATTACCGGCCGTCAACCGCCATCTGGCAGGCGGGATCAGGAAGGCTTCTTTCGGCAGGCAGAGGGATGCTCGGTCATCCCGTCAGCATGGCTTCGGCCGCCTCGATCTGTTCGGGCAGTTCGGCCCGGAGCTCTTCGAGCTGGGCTTCGGTCAGGCCAATGGAGACCAGGAGCGTCTCATCGATGACTTGATGCGCGGCGGTCAGGTGGAAACCGAAGTGCTCGTGACAGCACAGGGTATCCGCGACGTACACCATGGCCGGCAGCAGGCGATGGTCGGGCCCCAGATTATCGATCTTGTGGTGATATCCCAGCACGGTCTGGAGGACGCGTGGGAACTTCCACTTGGCCGCCAGGGCGCTGCCCAGCGTCTGGTGATCGGCGCCGATAATCTCCATTTCCAGCTCGTGGAGGTATCGGTCGCCCTTCGCGGATTCGCGGATGATTTCCGCCAATCCATCCGGATAGGCCTGTCGTTCCACCAGCAAGCCCAGGTCGTGGATCAGGCCGGCCAGGAAGGCCTCTTCCGCAAATGGCCGCTTGCCCAGAAGGCAACACATCTGACGGGTGGCCACCGCCACCGCCACGCTGTGTTTCCAGATATCCCGGGCACTGAAGCGATCGGAAATCCGCTCCGAGGTGAACAGCCGGCTGATGGACGCTGAAATGGCGATGTTCTTCACCGCGCTCAGCCCCAACAGCACGATGGCCCGATCGATCTCCGACACCTGCCCGGGTAACCCGTAGAAGGCGGAGTTCACCACCTTGAGAATCCTGGAGGCCAGGGCCGGATCGTTCTTGATGATATTGTGCAGATCGCGTGCCGTGCTCTTGGGGTCATCCACCACCGCGATGATCCGCGTGGTGACCTCCGGCAATGTTGCAATGTCCCCGATCTTGGCCAGGGCAGTTTTAATCACCTGCGCGGTATTCATGTTCACGGCGGTTGTAGACATCAAATCCACACCCTCTCTATGGGCGCACGACCTGAACCACTGGGTCCGCTGCCTCGACTAAATCTGCTATCGTCCGGGTCTGTTGGGGGGTTTAGCTGGATTCATGCGTGATCAGTAGCGCAGGGATTTCCGCATCAGGCGGGGCGAGATTATAAGGCGTTCCAGAACCGCGGCGATGTGTTCGCCGGCCCGTCCGTCGCCATACACCGACCGCCCGGGACGCGGCCGGGGCCGGGCCAGTGCTGCCGCAATCGCCCGCCGAATCTCCGCCGAAGATTCGCCGCAGTCGATCACGTTGGGCCCGCAGCGTAATCGACCTTCCTGCCGCGGACCGATGTTCACCGCATTCAATCCCAGGCTGGCCGACTCAATGATACCCGCCGAGGAATTACCCACCATCACCGCGGCCAGAGAAGCCAGCCGCAGGTATTCTCCTCTCGGCAGCGAGCGGAATACCCGCCAGCCGGGGCGATTTTTCCAGCGCTGAATCACCTGGATGATGCCGTCGTGGCCGGGGTCGCTGTTCGGGTAGATGATGGCCGCCCGCAGGCCGTGGGCCTCCACGCCGGCCAGGATGGCCCGCATGGTAGCTGATTCTCGCCGCCCGCTTCGGCCGAGGGGGTGCTGAATCACGAGGGCATAGGGTCGCTCCAGGGGGGCGGACGTCTCGGCCGCCTTCTCCCGGAACTTTTCCCGGAACTGTCGGATGTCGTCCAGGCCGGGCGCCCCCACCTTGTGGATGCGCTCGGGCGGCTCGCCCATCCGCCGGAGCCGCTCGGCCGCATCCCGCGAGGCCACCAGGTGCACATGGGCCAGCCGGGTGATGGCGTTTCGCAACATGTCATCGATGTCGCCGGTACCCCGGTCGCCGCCGTGAATATGCGCCAGCACCCGCCTTCCGGTGACGGCCGCACAGGCCCCGGCGAAAGCCTCGATGCGGTCGCCAAGGACCACCACGATCTCGGATCGCAGCCGGTCCAGGGCCTGGGCGATGCCGGCCACACCCCTGGCCAAGGCCGTCGCCTCGGACCGGGCATCATCCCGCCCGGACTGCATGGGCACGGCCGCATCCACCCGCCAGCCGGCCTTCCGGATATGGTCGATCGTCCGCCCGAACTTGGGCAGCAGGTGCATGCCGGTCACAATCAGTTGAGCCCGGAGCCGGGGACGGGCTGTGACGGCGCGCAAGACAGGCTCCAGCAGGCCGAACTCGGCCCGGGTGCCGGTGACAATGGCGATGCGACGACGGCTCATCAGAAAGAATTATCGGCAGGACGGGGCGATCGGCACGACAGCGCGAGGTCGTGGCGGCTGGGTGGATAACCAACCAAAGGCTCGGTGATCGGCGGCTGGATAACCGACCATTTCTCGGACAGGGCAGCCGGTACGGAGCCTGGCGGTTACGGCGAGAACGCCCGTACAGAGCTTGGCCGCTACGGAACACGGGAGTTTCCAACTGGAAACGGCACTGGGATTACAGAAGAGGAGGCGGGTTCGGGACCTGCTGCCGATCTGCTATAATTGACGGTTGGCCATTGAGGACCTGCGTCATGAAGAGCCCGTTTCCCGGAATGGATCCTTACTTGGAGCCCTATTGGCCGGGGCTGCATACGCACCTCGTATCCCTGGCAACGGCGGAATTGAACCGCACGCTGCCTGGGGATTTGGTTGCGCAGGCGGAAGAACGCTTGTCAATCGAAAGCAGCGACGAACTGATTCGAACGGTGGCCGCGGACGTTATGGTCTATAAACCAGAGGGCCCGGACATCGCCGAAGGGGGAATTGCCATCTCGGCACCGTACAAGCTTGTCGTCGATGCAGAGCCGTTAACCGAAAGGTTTATTCGCATTATTTGTGCGGACGACGGGCGGCTCATAACGGTGATCGAGTTCATCAGCCCAGCCAACAAGATGGGCAATGGACTGGAACAATACCTTCAGAAGCGAGATGAATTGCTCGCCGGCGGCGTCCACGTGGTAGAGATCGATCTGGTCCGCCGCGGGAACTGGCGTGCCCTGCTGCGCCCACATCTGTGCCCTCTGGAAGCCGTGGCACCCTATCGCGTCACAATCCGGGTGGGCGGCCGGCGAAATGCTTACCTCTATCCCATCCCACTCCGGCAGCATCTGCCAAGCATACCAGTACCTCTGCGTCCCGGCGATGCAGAGGTGAAACTAAACCTGCAGTCCCTGCTGGAGCAGGCCTATGAGATAGGCGGCTATGCTCGCAGGCTCGACTATGCTCATCCTCCCGATCCGCCGCTGGAAGAAGATGATGCAGCATGGGCGGCGGCTCTGATCAAGGACAAGATGGCGCAGAGCTAACCGGGCAGGCTTGAAAGGATACCATTGGTCGCATTGCCGAGGTCACCAAGACCCTGACCTGTACTCGCTGTATCCGAACGGGGGTAGGCGTTTTGTCCGGGAAACAGTCGGCATCCAGCTCTTGGCCAGGGACCGGGGCCAGCGGCTGTGGTGAGAACGGTCGGTACAGAGCCCGGCCGCTACGTCGGAAACAGGCGGTATGGAGGCCGGCCGCTACGTCGGAAACGGGTGGCACGGAGGCCGGTCGCTACAGCACCGCTTCCCAGGCCAGGGCTGTATCGGCGGGAATGTCCAAGCGGGCGTGGCGGCCGATGAGGTGTTCCATCTCCGCCGGAGCGATCCCCCCGCCGGGGCGTTTGATGGTGAGCATGGAGCGGGTCAGGGCTTCGCCGGCGCGAATGTGACGGGCCGCCACGATGCTCCCCCGGGCCAGTTGCCGGACCTCGCGCTGGCTGTTGGACACTTCGATCCGCCCATTGCCAACGAAACGCTCGGCCTGGCGGATATGGCGAATGTATTCGGCCAGCATCTCCGGCTCCAGTGAGAAGGCGTGATCGGGTCCGGGGCGGGTTCGATCCAGGGTGAAGTGCTTCTCAATGATGCGGGCCCCGGCCGCCACGGCGTAACCGCCCATGGCCACCGATTCGGTGTGGTCGCTGAAGCCGCTCACACAGTGGAAGGCCCTGGCCAGAGTACCGATGGCCGCCAGGTTGGCTTCGTCCTCGCGGGCCGGGTAGCTGCTCACGCAGTGCAGCAGGGCCAGCGGCGCGGCCAACGTCGACTTTTCGGTGGAGCAGGCATCCAGGCCGCATTGTGAGTCGGGCAGAGTGTCCGCCCCCCTGTCTGACGCAGGAAGCCCTTCGCGCATTCTGGTCAGCCGGAAACACTCGACCGCCGCCGCGATCTCCTCCAGATCCGCCGCCCCCGTGGAGGCAATTACTGGCAATCCGCTCTTCGCGGCCCGCTCCACCAACGCCGTGTTGACAATATCCGGCGAGGCCAGCTTGAGGGCCCGCACCTTGATGGAAACCAGGAAGTCCAGGTCGGCAACGGAGAACGGGGTGGCCAGGAACTCAATGTCCTGCCGGCCGGCGTAGGCGGCCAGTTCCGCAAAGTCCTCCCAGCTCAACTGCAGCCGGGCGAGCATTTCATACTGAGTGCCGGCATGGGCGGCCCGCTTCTGATACTGTGCGGCCGGCGCGGACCGGGTCACCAACCGGTCGGCCGAGAACACCTGGAACTTCACCGCGTCGGCCCCGGCATCCGCCGCCGCATGGATCATCTCGCAGGCCAGCCCCACGTCGCCGTCGTGGTTCACGCCCGCCTCGGCGATCACATATACGGGATAGCCGGCCCCAACGGTGGCCGGGCCGATCCGCAATGAGGGGAAATCATACATGGCGTCGTTCATAACCGGCTCCATGCCCAATGGCCGCGGTGAGAGCCCGGCGGCGGGTCGCACCGGTCGGGAAATCCACAATCGCGGTCTCGTTCCGCAGGCGAATGACGGCCTCCGCCCGGTAGAAATCGGCCAGCGTATCGATATCGACGCATTCCTCTTCCTGCACGACGGCCTGACGATTCTGGCCGAGATAGGCCGTCGGGTTGGTGGCTGTCTCCGGCGAAAGCAGCAACGCGCGCCGGACCACCACCACCGCCCCATCGAGGCAATACAGCGGCTCGAGGTCCTGGCGGCGGACGATGTTGTTGGGCCGGTACTGGCACATCCGGCCATCATCCAGCCGGTACATCCAGTCAGGGTGATACTTGCCCACCGGAGCGACCGTCTGGACCGAATCGCAGCCGGTCTGCAGCAGGCGTTGGACACATTGGTCGATGATGCCGTCCTGGCGAATAGGGACATTACCCCCCAGAACGACGATCACATCCGCCTGCCGGCCCGTGCGGGCCTCGTAATCTTCGATGGCGTGCCGGGTGGCGTCCTGGGTGGTGGCCGCATCCGAGGCCAATTCGGCCGGCCGGTCCACCAGAAACAATTTCGCCGCCCGCCCGAGGGCCTTGGCCCGGGGCGAATCGGTGGTCAGGATAATTTCGTCCACAAAGCGGCTGGACTGGGCATGGCTGATGGTGTAACTCAAGACAGGCCGGCCACATAGGGGCAGAATGCACTTGTCCGGCAGGCCCTTGGAGCCCGCCCGCACCAGGATGACGGCTACGGTATGCATGCCAATGCATCGGATGAGTTATGGGGCGGTCTTGAGATAGCACCGTCAGAGCAGGCTGCGTAATTCATCTTCGGTCAAGCCGGCCTGCTTGAGGATCTCCTTGAGCACCTCGCGATGCAGCTCCCGGGGATGGACGGCAACCAGCGTGCGCCGACGGGTGACGGGATGACGGAGGTGAACATGGCTGCCGGTTTGGCGGAGGATCTCGAACCCCGCCCGCTGCAACGCGGCAATGACTTCGCGGGGCTTAAGACTTGGCAGTCGGCTCATATGGCAATCGGGACGGCAAGCTCGGCGCCTACCGTCGCCGCGCGGGCCTGCTGAGGATCTTCGGGGATGGGCTCGCCATCATGGAGCAGCCCCTCCAGGTAGCAGCGGATAGCGTCCTGGGCCATCACAACCGCTTCCTCGTAGGTCTCACCCTGGGTAACGCAACCCGGCAGGGCAGGAACATAGACGTTGTATCCGCCCTCCTCGGCTGGTTCAATCCTGACAGTGTAAGTATAGATCTTCATCTTGTTTGAGTTTAGCCGCCTGCACCCCCAAGGGTCAACAAGAGACGGGCTGTCGTACGTATAATGCTTGACCGTGTGTAAATGGAGTACCTGAAGATGTCTGTACGAATCATGCGCATGGCCATCATGACGTCTTTGGCACTTGTCCCCTGGCTCGCTCAGGCCCAAGCCCAGCAGCGGCCCGTGTTGAAAGCCTCCAAGATCCTCAAACCCCACGCCCTGCGCGGCGATGGCTACCACGTCGAGGAGAACGTGGAGGTCGTGGACAACCGCTACTCGTTCGTGCTGGTGACGCCCCAAGGCCGAATCGACGCCCAGGGCATCAACATGCTCGAACTGCGCATCAGCGAGGTGGAGGCGATCAAGCGGGCCGAGCGCATGATCAAGGAATCGCCCGAACTGGCCGGAGTAAAGGACAACATCAAAAAGACCGGCCAGGGCCTCAAGGCCCTCGTCACCAACCCGGTGGACGCCATCGGCGAAGCCGCCAAGGGCGCCGGCAGGAAGGCCAAGGCCCTGACCAAGAAGGAAACCTACACGAAAGGCGGCAGCGATTCGCGCCGTGAGCTGGCCGTCATCCTGGGCTGCGACCCGGAGACGCGCAACCCGGTGCTCAAGAAGCAGCTCGATCAGATTTCGCTGCGGCGCTCCGCCGGCAAGGGGCTCATGGCCGTCGCCACCTTCGGCCTGACCGGCGGGGCCGCGCTGGCCGCCAAGGGGGCCTCCGCCATGCGGACCACCGCTGAAATGCAGGAAGCCCTTCGCACCACGCCGCTCTACAAGATCAACGAAAACACCCAGGCCGAACTCGTCCGGCTGGGCGTTGACCCCGCCACCAGCAAGAGCTTTGTGGAACATCCGCAGTTCACGACGCTCCAGCGTCTGCAATTTCTGGCCCAACTCAAGCGATTCACCAGTACGCGCGGGCTGCCGCGCCTGGTGCACCTGGCCTTGCGGACCCGTTCAGAGACCGAGACCCTCGGGCTGATTCATGCCCTCGAACTGCTGGCGGACCTGGCCCGGCAACATCGGATTGCCGAGATCGTGGATACCGGCCGGCCGGCCGTGCGCCTGACTGACGGACGGATCGTGGTCGTCAGTGACGCGGATTACCTGCTGAACGGCCCCGAGTTGACCAGCATTTTGAGCGCGATCGCCCGCGAGAAGTTCAACCAGTCGGGGCCCGCAGTATTGCTGATCATCGGCCAGGCTTCGCCGGAAGCCAGGGAAGCCCTCACGGCCGCCGAGATCCAAGTCGTCGAAAACGGTCGTGTGGAGCAGGTGAAGTAACAGGAAACCGAAGCCTGCCAATAACGCTGGACGAATGGTTGAGGCTTTCAGCCGAAAGCCGAAACCGCGCGTTGGCCAAGCAGGAGGCCGCCAAAGGGCGCGTGGAGTTGACGTTCTGACACTAGCGTAAGGCAGCCAAAGCGGATTCGAGCAACTGGTCAAGTTCTGCGCCCGTGACGTCTCCTTCTCTGAAAGCCTCATGGATGGGAGCGAAAACCTTGTCGAAACAGACCGGAGCGCTGAGTTTGTCTGCCAGAGCGTCTAGCACGAATGCGGTTACGTCTTTGCCGGCCGCGGCGGCTCGCTCTCGCAGTCTGTGCTCCATTTCCGGCGTTAGGGGGATCTCAAGTGTCATCACGCACCAGTAACGTAACCAAGCCAGGACACGCCCGGCTGAAGGGATCAGAAATTTACATCTCCCAACTATTTTATCACCAGACGAGACCAGGATCACGATTATTGTTGGCCCTCAGACAGGCCGCCCGGCCCCATGCCGCTCCGGCCAGGGCGAAGGCCGCGCCGCTGACAATGAATACCGGATCCTGCGGCCGGTCCAGAACCGCGCTGGTCGCAATGGACAGCCCCAGCGGAATGAGCCCCGCCAGGCAGGCCGACGCCGGCCAGGCCATCCACGCCCGCACATTCACCAGCAAGACCGCGGCGATTATTCCCAGCGGCAGGAACAGGAGGCCGCCCGCGGCCATGCCGGCCACCGGGTAATCGTGCCGGAATAACACGACCGACACCCGGTACAGGCGTAACGGCCGGCGCGCCTCCGCACCGTCCACCCAGATCCGCGCCTCGCCATCCGAACACACGGTCATGACATGATGCCGCCCCTCGCCCAACACGCCCTGGCGCGACCGGCAGCGCACCGCCGAGCCGTTCGGCCCCGTGCGTCTCGTCCGAAAGCGGAAGTCCACCGCGTCGCCCTGCTGGCCCACCGTGACATTGCGATGTGCGGCATCCTGCGAGATCGAGACGATCCGGGCCGGCCCACCCTGCCAGGATTGCGCCGGCGCCACCAGACATTCCACCGCCAGCGCATCGGCGGCCATAACCGCCTGGGCAATCCGCGCCGCCGGACCGGCCGAGCGAATCACGTCCGGCGCTTCAATTGTCAGCGCACCGCCCGCACACGCGTTCGCCTTGACGTCCTCCCCCGGCACAACCAGGGCCAGTTCCGCCTCGCCCCTGATTCGTTCCTCCAGCGCTGAACCATCGGGCAAGAAAGCGTACAACCCGATCGCCCCCGCTCTACGCCGCAAAGCCACGCCGGCAGAATCGAACGGAACCCGGGCCAGCTCACGGATCTCGTCGGCGGCAGGTACTCTGGCGTAAAAGGCCAGGCCGTGGATCTGTCCGCGCCAAAGCCGCCCGCCGTTCAGCTCATTGCCGACCACCACCGGATACTGCGAATCCCATCCCGCCAGCCGAACCCCCGCATGGGCCCACCCTACCAGCCCGGCCACAGCCAGGTTGCCGACCAGCAGCAGTCCGGCCGCAATAAGCCGGTCATTCCGTTCATAGACGGCCAGCCAGCGCGGCCGAAATGGCAGAAGCCGCCGGCTTAACCTTGCCCCTGCGAATCCGGCGGCCAGTGCAATCAGCCAATCCGTCAGCCGTGCATGCCGCCCGGCCATGAAAGCCTGGCCGACTTCCAAAAGGGCGGCGAAGACGCCCACAACCAGCATCGCCGCGCGGGTGGGCCGGAGCCACCTGTCTGCAGCCAGACGGTTGCTCGCGATCCAGTGCACCAGGAAGCCAAGCGGCACAAACACCACCAACCGTTCGAGCAGCGTCAGAACGACCGGCGGATCAATCGTCGGCCCGATCGCAGCACGCAGTTTCGCGAGGACCGCACCGGGGGCATCTTCAAGGGCCAGCGGCAACAGCGAAGCGACCGTGGCCGCAGCCAGCAACAGACCCAGCATAAACCAGGAAATCGGCGGGGCCGGCCGACCGGTCGTCCGGCTGATGGCGGCACGCGGTGATATCTGGGCGTGCAACATCCGAAAAGGTCTCGATGGATTCGCCACTCCAGCAAGAAACCTGGTCTATTGTACCGGCCACGTGTGATGCGGGCAGCGGAAGAGGAGCGATAATGACGACGCCGGCCAACTGCCATAAAAGGCGTTTCCGGCCGCGGGCAGGTTTATCGCGAGATCGGCGAACCACATTCGGGACACGTGCCGCTCACGTTGCCGGTCAGATTGTAGCCGCAGGTTTCGCATGGTTTGCCGGCGGGCTTTCCTGCGAAGTTCGCTTCGGTGTATATGATCAGCACCAGCATCACCGGAACCAACCCGAGCAGCGCGGCCGCGCCGAACCAGCCGAGTTGCGGTCCGGTGATTCCATGCAGGATCAACCCGGCGCAGACCATACCCGCAATTGCGAGATAGACGATGGTCCAGATGGCAGCCAGCCGGTTGATTCGATACCAGTTGTGCGTGCTTCTGAAAGCCGCTGGTGTCCGGAAGCCATACCAGCCGTTCGGTGGAATGCGACCCAGGAGCAGCGGGACCATAAGCGCGATGAGCAACAAGAAGATACCGCCGAACACCAGCTCATGCATTTGTCAGCCTCCGACAGAGAATGCAAATGGCGGTGGCCGGCTGATGACCTCTGCGGCCAGAGCCGTACCAGCAGCGTCAGAGCCGCCGGCGGATCGATCCCCCACCCGATCCCGGCGCGCAGCTTCGCGCGAACCGCACCGGAGGTATCCTCAAGCGCCAGGGGCAACAGCGACGCGGCCGCCGTCGCAATCAGCCCCCACCCCGGCACGAACCGGGAGATCGACGGCGCCGGCCAGCCGGTTGACGACAGCATGCTCCGGCGCCCGGCTCCACACATCCGGCAGGATCTCTGCTCACTTATACATCAGGTACTTCGCCCGCTTGGCCATGAACGGCTCCAGTCCGGAATTCCATATCTTGAGGATCTCTTCGATGGGTTTGCCGTCCAGGAACGCCTGGCGGATCTGGTCGGTGCCGCAGACCTTGTCGAACATGCTGTCCCGCTTGTTGCCGAACAGCTTCTGGTCGGGATAGAGCTTCCGCACCGCATCCATGATGTGGAACTGGATGGGCGTCAGGCGGATGGCATCACGGTCGGTAATGTGGATCTGCACGCCGCCGCAACGCTGCTTTTCGTATTGGGTGTAGTAGGGCTGATAATAGCAGGCCCGGAAGTACACGCCCGGCAACCGCCGGCCATTAAGCTCCTCGGCCAGCTTCTCGGCGTCGATCCAGGGCGCGCCGGCCAGCTCGAACGGCAACGGGTAACCCACGCCTTCATTGACGACATGCAGCTCGCCCATGATCCCCGTCGCGGCATAGAACATCGAGCTGTCCGCCCGCGGCACGTGCGGCGACGGCGGCACCCAGGGCAAGCCCGTCTCGTCGAACCACATGTCGCGCTTCCAGCCGCGCATGGGCACCACAGTCAGCTTGCACTTGACGCCATTGGCCAGCCAGCCCTCGCCGTTGATCATCCGGGCCAGTTCGCCGCAGGTCATGCCATACACGTAGGGAATCGAGAGGTAGCCCACCCCGGAGCGGAACTTAAGATCCAGCGGCCGGCCCTCGATGCGGTTGCCGGTCAGCGGGTTGGGCCGGTCCAGCACCACGAAGGCCTTGTTGTGTTCCGCCGCCGCCTCCATGCACTTGGTCATGGTGGTGATGTAGGTGTACGAGCGCGAGCCGTTGTCCTGAATGTCGTACACCAGCACGTCGACGTCGCGCAGCATCTCGGCATTGGGCTTGGAGGTCTTGCCGTACAGCGAATACACGGGGACGCCCGTCACGCTGTCACGGCTGTCGCCCACGTGAGCGCCGGCCGGCACATCGCCGCGTACGCCGTGCTCGGGGCCGTACAGGGCGACCAGCTTCACGCCCGGAGCGTGGAACAGCGCATCCACCGTCGAACGATAATCGCGGGTAATGCCCGTGGGATTGGTGATCAGCCCCACGCGCTTGCCGACCAGCGGCTTGAAGCCGTCAGCGGCCAGCACGTCGATGCCCGTCTCCACCACCGGCCGGGCCTGCCCCCACGCGAGGTTCGCCCCCGCCAGGAAAGCCATCACCACTCCGGCCACCAACTGAAAACTGGAAACTGCGAACCGCGAATTGTTCCGCATGACGACTCCTCTCGCATCCTGTGTATCAACGGGATTCATTTCACCAGAATATAATCCAGCCCGGCCATGTACCTCTGTCCGGTGCTCTTCTCGTTGGTTCCGATCATCTCCAGGGTCAGCGTGTTCTGCCCCGCTTTGAGATCGAACGCGCCCAGATCCAGCTCTTCGGTGCCCACCACCCGGGAGTGATACAGGTCGATGGGCGCGCCGGCCTTCTGCCCATTCACCGAAATCTGCACGATGCCGTAATCCGGCGCCCGGGTCAGCCGGGCCAGGACGCGCTTCCTGCCCGCCTCCTTGACCTCAAATCCCAGCACGAGTCGATTGCCCACCTGGTTATCCGTCCACCAAAGGTGCTCCTCTCCGCTCCAGCCCTCGCCGAAGGGAGCCATATTTTGGCTGTGGGTCTGGCCGGTCTTGCTGAGCACGGCCATCTGTTCGCCCTCGATCGCGCCCTTCACGCGGGTCACCTGGAACTCCGGCACGACGGTCAGCTTGACGTCAGAGGCGATGATGGGCCCGAAGAAATCCGTGGAACCCGGCCGGGCATACCAGTAGCTGATCGCCGCCCGCGTGGTGCGGGCCCGCTCGTCCCAGTGCCAGTTCTCCACGTCGAAGCGGAAGCTCCTGGTGAAGGGAATGTCATCCAGGATATGGAACCGGTTCACCGACGTATGGCCGTAGTTGCCCGGCCCCTGGCAGCGGGGCTGGTTGTGATAGGCGTGCACGAACCGCTCCGGGCTGCACCACGCGTAACCGTAGTAATCTTCGGTGCCGGTACCCAGGTGGCTGGGGAAAGTCTCGCCGTCCACGTAGATCTTCTCGTCGCCCTCGCCCCACCAGGCGCGCACGTTATTGATAATGTGCAGGTGCCCGCCCACAAAGCGGCCGGCGCCGTTGGCCTGCAGGTGTTGCCAGTCGCTGAACGGGCGAGTGGGCACGTCGCGCTCGATCCGCCACTTGGCATGAAAATGTAGGCTGCGGTCATCCCAGTTGTATGGCACCACCGACACCGCGCCACTGACGCGGGCCGGCTGGCCGGAAAGATTCGTGACCGTGATCTTCGCGTTCCTGGCAAAAGGCATGTACCAGTGGCACCACAGGTCCTGCGGCTTCCCCTCGGCCGGCTCGGTAATACCCAGCGGGAAGGAGGCATAGGGAATCAGGCCGGGGGCCGTGCCGAAGAAGTCGCCCAGCGGCGCTTCCACCTCGGGCGGCCGGGGCTTCTTCGACTTCTCATCACCCTTCTCACGGTCAAAGGTCATCTTCACCACGATGCCGCGTGCGGCCCGCTCGAGGTCCTCGGCGGACAGGTGCACCAGGAACCCGCAGATGGCTTTGGCCCCCTCTTGCTCGAACAACACCGCTTCGGCGTTCGGGGCCAGTTCCACATCAAACGGCGTCTTCACCCGCTCTGCCGGGGGCTCGCTGCCAGCTCTTGGAGAGGCCAGGCGCCGGGCAATGTCCTCGATCTTGCTGGACAGTCGTTGCAAGTCTTCGCGCTTGAAAGTCTCGACCTGCGTGCCGGACGCATAGGTGCGATAGTTCACGTGGTAGTAGAAACCGCCCTTGTCGCTGGTTACCTTGCAGTGCCGGGCGTAGGGGATTGGGAAGTAGAGGTTCCAGCCCTTGGACCGCTCACCGGCGATGGGCACGGGTAAACCCGGAACCTTGCCGCCCAGCAGATCGGTCATGGCCGCTTCAAGCACCGGCGTCTCGCCGCCGTCCAGGTAAATCCGGAGCGTCCCCGCCGGGTTGGCCGACCAGATGCGGACGATGGCCCCCGGACCGTCCGCATCCATCATCACGTGCTCATCGCGCCCATCCTTCTTTTCCACCCGCAGGTAATGGCCGCAGTCGCCATTGGCGAACCAGCCCTGGTAATCGGAAAAGGATTTCGAGGCCCGGTCATAGCTGGAGAACTGTCGGGTGGCATAGGCGGGTTCCGGCAACCTGGTGAGCCGCTCGAGATTGACCATGTCGTCCAGGAGCGATTCCGTTGTGATGGCCGCCAGGGTCGCCTGGGCGAGTCCGGCCACAGCCAATCCCGCCAGCCACGCCGGTGCGAATCGTCGAGACATTCGTTTTACTCTCCTATTGATGGGGTCGCCGAGCCACCCGGTTCGACGTGCCGGGCTCATGGGGTGGTATTGTCCCCATCGCTGGGAAAATGACAAGGCGGAGCACAACGCGTTCATTCGTGGAGCGTGTGAACCTGTGAATTCATGCCTGGCGTCTGCCGGATCTACTCCATGAAGCCCGCTGCGCCCGGCATGATGTCCACATCCACCCCGCAAGCGTAAGGGCCTCAATACGTGAGCAGAGCAACGCCGGCCTCGATGGAATTCACCCGGCCGGACGGAAGGCACTGAAATAGTAAGGTGTCAGACGCGGTTTCCCTTACAATACCCGGTATGATCGCAACGTGGTCCGCCGTCTTCGCTGTGGTCACCTTCGGGCTGCCGGCCCTGGCCTGGGGAGCTCTGGCTGCTGCCGTCCCCGTGCTGATTCACCTCATTCTGCGCCAACGGCCGCGCCGCGAGGTGCTGCCCACACTGCGTTTCCTGCTCCAGGCCCATCAGGCCTCGTCCCGCGCCCACCGGCTGAAGCACCTGCTTCTCCTGGCCTGCCGGATGATGGCCATTCTGCTGGTCGTCGGCTTGCTGATGAAGACGGCCTGTGCTCCGGCCGGCGCCACCCACCCCCGCGCCGCCGGGGCGTTGGACGGCCCGGTGTCGGCCGTATTCGTCATCGACGACTCCGCCTCCATGCAGTACCGCTACCAGGGCAAGACCCGCCTGGAAGATGCCCAGGCCTGGGCCCGCAATCTTCTGACCGACCCGGAGCGGTTTCCCCCCGGCTCGGAGGTCACCATTGTCACCGGCTCAGCCGATCCGATCCACCCCCTGGGCTGGAGCCGCGATGCGAGGGCCATGGCTCGCCTGGTGTCTGACATCCGGCCCGCCTGGCACGACCGCTCCATGGCTGCCCTGCTGCGTCTGGCCTATGCGGGCATCTCCAAGGCCGGCCATCCCTGTACCGAGGTCTACCTGTTCACCGACTTGACCGAGTCCGCCTGGCAGGAGCCGCCACCCGACCCGCCCGCCACACTGGCCGGCGTCTTCATCCTCGATGTGGGCCGAGACGAAAACCGCAATCTCGCCCTTGGACACGCGGAACTCCCCCCCTTCACGCTCAGCGCCAACGCCCCCGCCGCCGTGGAGGTGCGCCGCGTCGATGGCCGGCGCGACCTGCTGGTGGCCGCGGACGTGGAGAACCCGTTGGGCCTCCGCCCGGCCCTGAGGGAGGCGGGCCTTCTGGTGCAGAGGGAGTGGGGCCTGCGCAC
>JAAXZI010000020.1 GCA_012719955.1 Phycisphaerae bacterium
GGCTGGGAGGCTGCACAAGCTGCTGAGGGCGTCGCTGCGGCATTTTGGCGACCAGCGGGGCCACTACCACGGCATCTCCGGAGGCCGTACAACGCCCTGCAACGCTCCGGTCGGTGCGTACGTTGAGGATCGCATTCCCGCCCCGCTCGACCGCGGCCGCCTTCAGGGCCAGGATGGCATCTTCCGGCGTGCGGTATCCTTCGACGAAGACGGCCTCCACCTGCCGGACCATGCGAAAACCGGCCAGCCGGTTGCCGGTGGAAGTGGCCACAACGCCGCGGGCCAGTTCCCGCCGCTTGCGGTCCAACTCGGCGTGATCAATGTTGTACTTCTGAAGCTTGGGATGGATGGTGGCCGGCCGGCTCCGGCGGATGGCTCGCAGCACCGCCCCTGCTACCCGGCGGAGGATGACGTAGGCAATCAACCCGGCCAGGGCGTACAGGCCCCATCGCCTGTAAGGCTCGGGAAGAGGGATCCTGTCGATCCACTCCTGCCAGTTCACCTGCATGAGCACCGCTATCATGTCGTCACGACTCTCACTTCTGCACCACCGTGTCGCCCCGATACGTGGCCCCCCGCCAGCTCACCGTCGTTCGTCCGCCGAGTTTGAGCATTGCGTTGACCAGCATGCCCATGCAGAACAGGGCCCCCAGCATGAAGGTAGGCGCCAGCCACGGATTCGCATGGCTGAGTCGGTAAAAGCGGGCGATGACCGTCTGCTGAAGCAGGATAACAATCGCTGACAGCAGACCCACGGCTTGCCAACCCGGTCCGGCGGCGCTCCACCCCTTGGCGATGAGGACCGCCGCCGCGATGATGAAGCTGGCGTAGGGAAAGAGGTTGGACGCCATCAGCAGCATGAGCGTGACCCGCAACCGGCGAAAGGTGCCGAAACAGCCGTAGAAAATCCGCGTCCAGCCCCTCCAGATCTCGGACAGCTTGGAGTACATACGAACGGTATAGAGATCTTCGCCCTGCACGACCACCAGCCGCTGGCCTTTTTCCTTGGCCAGCCGGGCCATGTGCATATCCTCGTTGACCTGGGAGCGAACCGCCTCGTGGCCGCCGATGGCCTCGTAGCAGCGGCGAGTCATGAGCATGAATGCGCCGTTGGCATAGGCGGCGGAATTGTCGGGGTCGTTAACCAGCTTGGGGTTGAACCACAACACCATGATCGCCCCGCAGACCGGTTGAATGATCCGCTCCCACAGACTGTGCGTCTCCAGCAGCGGCAGCACCGAGAGAAAGTCGATGTTCCAGTCCACCGCGTGACGGACGGCCATGGAGAGGGTGCGTTCGGAAATCTGCCGGCAGTCGGCGTCGCCGAAGCACAACCATTCGCCCCGGGCGATGGCCACGCCTTCGCGCATGGCGTTGTTTTTTCCGAACCAGCCGTCTTCGAGATTGTCAATGTGAATAACGCGTAACTTCTCTGGATAGCGGGCTTTGAGCTCTTCGAGGATCTCCGGCGTGCGGTCGCTGCTGCGATCGTTGATGACGATCAGCTCGAAATTAGGGTAGTCCTGGGCCAACATGGTCTCAACGGCGGTCGCGATGTTGGCTTGCTCGTCCTTGGCGGCGATCAGAACGCTGACCGTCGGCGGATTGGCCGGCGGGCCCGGGTAGGAATGTGAGGTCAGCGGGATTTGTTCACGCTTAGCCTGCGAGATGGCCCAATGACGACTGGCCCAGATTAACGCCGTACCACCCAGCAAAACGGACCAGATCACCCAAACCATAGCTCGTCGCTTTCCATAAGACTATCCTGAGGCCATCCATGACGACCATTAAAGGATTATCGCGCAGCGGCCGGAAGGGGGCAAGCCCGCCCTGCAGGGGCCGGCGGCAACCGCACTGCGGATCTTACCCAAGCCCTTGGAGTCCCGCGGTGCAACGGGACTGGCGGCCGTTCGAGTATTCCTGCACAATTTAACCGCGGGAGACGGAATCCTGACAGGAGAAATTCTGCAGGCTCGATCCGGCCGGTGCGATCTTGAGATTGAGGGTGAAACGGGCGTCATCGCCAGATCCACGTCTCAGCGGTGGGTTGACCCTCAACGCCCCGCTCTTACAATCCGAATGACTGTAACGGGAACGGGATCATCTATCATGCGAATTGCTTTCATCGGACCGCTTCAGAGCGGTAAATCGACACTCTTCCGGGCCGTCACCGGCCAGTCGGCTTCCGGGCACCACACCGGCGAGCAGATTGCCATCGTCAAGGTGCCCGACTCGCGCCTCGACTGGCTGGCCGCACACTACAAACCCAAGAAGTATACCGAAGCCACCATCGAATGCCTGGACGTGCCCGGCTTCAGCCAGGAGACCAGCAGCGGGCAAGCCGAGTTCCGCAAGAGCCTGCCCTCCGTGCGCAAGTGCGACGCCCTGGTCGCGGTCGTGCGGGCTTTTGACAACCCGGCCGTTCCCCCCTACCGCAACCGGGTGGATCCTCGGGCGGACCTCGAGGAGCTGGTGGCGGAGCTGATCTTCAACGACCTCGATGCGGTGACCACGCGCATCGACCGGCTGGAGAAGTCGCTCAAGAAGCCGACCAAGACCCATGAGCAGGAGAAACATGAACTGGCCCTGATGCGGCGGCTTCAGACCACGCTGGAGGCCGAGCAACCCATTTCCAGCGTGAGCATCACGGAAGAAGAGCGCCGGCTCCTGGCCGGGTTCCAGTTCCTTACTGAGCTGCCGCTGATCGCGGTCATCAATGTGAGTGAAGCCCAGGCGGCCGCCCCGCCGCCCTTTGAGTTCCCCTACGCGAAGACGACCATTTCCCTCTCGGCGGAGACGGAGGAGCAGATCTCCCAACTTGAGCCGGCCGACCGCAAGGCCTTCCTCGACGACCTCGGCGTGACGGTGCCGGCCCGGGATCGGCTCATCCAGGTCTGCTACGATACCGTGGGCCTCATCTCCTTCCTGACCTGCGGCGAGGACGAGGTCCGGGCCTGGCCCATCCGCAAGGGCACCACCGCCGTCGATGCGGCCGGCAAGATCCATTCCGACCTGGCCCGCGGATTCATCCGGGCGGAAACGGTCTCCTTTGACGATCTCGTGGCGGCCGGCGACATGAAGAACGCCCGCGCGGCCGGCAAAGTGCGCCTGGAAGGCAAGACCTACGTGGTGCAGGACGGAGACGTGCTGAACATCCGGTTCAGCGTGTAGCCGGCGGGCAGGATCCAATCTGTCACCAAGGAGACACGGCGCGGGCCACGCCCGTAGCCTGAGGCAGCGGTGTTCGGCGCAGAGACGCCGAGGTCGCAGAGATTGCAGAGAAAACAGGAATCCGATAACGGAGACTTGCCAAGAGAACAATCGGACCGATCGGTCGGATCTGTCGGATCCGTCGGATCATCTCTCATCTTTTGTGCTTTGTTTTCTCTGTGTCTCCAAACCCCGACCC
>JAAXZI010000200.1 GCA_012719955.1 Phycisphaerae bacterium
AGGCCCCGAAGGGGCCAAGTGAGAGTAGCCACGGGTGGAGCGCAGCGGAACCCGTGGTCACAATACGCCCCCGTCACACGGCCGCCCCAACGGGGCGGCGTGATTCACGGCCAAGGTCACATCAAGTCGAAGGAGCCCCATCATGCCAGGTGCCTACGCCAGGATCCTCCTCCACGTCACCTTCAGCACCAAAGGTCGTGCCCGCCTGATTACACCGGACCTCCAATCCCGTCTGTATCCCTACATCGGAGGAATCATTCGGGAGGAGAAGGGCGTGTTGTACGAAATTGGCGGTATCGGCAACCATGTTCACCTGTTGTTCAGTTGGCGAACCGAGCCATCAATCGCCACGCTCATTCGCCGGCTGAAGGCCGGTTCGTCTCAGTGGGTCCATCAGACCTTTCCCGGAATGCGGACATTCGCCTGGCAGGAGGGCTACGGTGTGTTTTCGGTCAGCCAGTCGCAGATGCCGGCCGTGCAACAGTACATCCAAAACCAGGTCGCCCATCATAAAGAGAGAACGTTTGAGGAGGAGTTTCTTGCGCTGTTGAAGGCGCACAAGATCGAATACGACGAGCGATACATCTGGGATTGACTGGCCTCGCGCCGCCCCTGGCGGGGCGGCATATAGGTAGGGGGGCAACCGCAGACCACGGGTTCCGCTGCGCTCCACCCGTGGCTACTCTCGTTTCGCCCCTTTCGGGGCGTTTGCGGAACAACAATATCAAAAGAAGAACCGCGCGAGGCAGTCGCTCTTGGAAACTGTTTCAAAAATTCGATTGGAAGAGCGCCAAGCGACCCATGCGAACTGAAAAACAGTCAGTTTTTCGATGTTCTGGGGCGTGCTTGGCTAGCAGAAGGCTCCATCGGCACTCCAGCATGCCATTTTTGAAACAGTCTCTTAATCCTTCTCTTTCTCCTGCTCTTACTCTTCTTCCTACTCTTTATCTCGCTCTTTCTCTCTGTTCACCATTCTCAGAAAGCCCCCGGCCGGCTACGTATTGTCCGCCGCCTCCGCCGGCTCCGTACTCTCCCGCCAGCACAAATCCGGCTTTCTTGCCGCGGTGACCTCATCCAGCCGCTCGACTGGCATGGTGTGCGGAGCGTGGTGCAGGATCTCGGGAGTCGTGCGGGCCTCCTCCGCGATGCGGATCATCGTTTCGGCAAACCCGTCGAGCGTCCGCAGTGATTCCGTCTCCGTCGGCTCGATCATGAGGCAATGCGCCACCGGCCAGCTCATGGTCGGCGGGTGAATCGCAAAATCGATCAGTCGCTTGGCCACGTCCAGCTCGGTCACGCCGTGCTCGCGGAACTCCGGCACCATGATGAACTCGTGGGCGTAGGGCGGGGCGAACGGGAAGCGATAATGCTCGCGCAGACGGGCGGCAAGGTAATTGGCCGACAGGACGGCCTTTTCGCTTACCTGACGCAAGCCCTCGGGCCCTAACGCCCGGATGTACGCGTAAGCGCGGATGAGCACGCCGATCTGCCCGTAGAAGGAACGCACGCGTCCGATGGAACGCGGACCGGGCCAGGCCCAGCCATAGGTTCCATCCTCGCGGCGGACCACCTGCGGGCCGGGGAGGAATTCCTGGAGCCCTTCGCGAACCGCCACCGGCCCCGCACCGGGGCCGCCGCAGCCGTGGGGGGTGCTGAACGTCTTGTGCGTGTTGTAGTGCATGACGTCCACGCCGAAATCGCCGGGCCGGGCGATGCCCAGGATGGCGTTCATGTTGGCGCCGTCGAGATAGAGCAGGGCCCCCTTGGCGTGGAGGATCTCCGCGATGTCGGCGATCTGCGGGTCGAACAGGCCGGCGGTATTGGGGTTGGTGATCATCAGGGCGGCGGTCTGCTCATCGACCTTCTTGCGCAGATCGTCGAGATCCACCCGCCCGTCCGGCCGGGAGGCCACGCTGATCGCGAACCGGCCGCAAACCGTGCACGTGGCCGGGTTGGTGCCGTGGGCCGTGTCGGGGGTCAACACCTTGGGCCGATCCTCTCCACGGCTGCGATGATAGGCGTTGATGATCATCACGCCGGTCATCTCGCCATGAGCACCGGCGCAGGGCTGCAGGGTCGCTTCGGCCAGGCCGGCGATCTCGGCCAGGAAATAGCGAAGTTGATAGAGCAGTTCGAGAATCCCCTGGCTGTCCGCCTCCGGCTGAAGCGGGTGCAGGCCGGTGAAGCCCGGCAGGGCGGCAACCCGTTCGTTGACCTTGGGGTTGTACTTCATCGTACACGAGCCGAGCGGGTAGAAATTGCCGTCCACGCTGAACAGGCGATGGGCCAGGCGCGTGTAGTGGCGAACAAGATCCTGCTCGCCGATCTCCGGCAGCGGCGGGGGGGCCTCGGCGAGAAGTTCCTGGGGAATGACCTTCCGCAGATCCGCCGGAGGAACGTCGGCGACCGGCAGAGACACCGCGCACGCGCCGGGAGTGGTCTGTTCAAAAATCAGCTTTTCGGCCGGGACCAGCCCCGCGCCTTGGGATTTCTCGCTCGCGTTGCTCATGTAACTCCTCGTCCCTTGCGGGAGAGACAGCACTGGTCATTATTTCTGCTGCCTACAGCGGTTTCGCCCACCACGCGGCGAAGCTCTCCGCACTGTGCAACTGGCGGCTCTGCAGATCGTAGATCAGCAATCCCGGCAGCAGCTCGTTCAATTGGCCGTGGACCTTGAGTAGCTCGTTCGCGCTGCAGTTGTTCTCCACGTGGATCCGATCGTTCAGGATGGACAACCGCGCATAGCTCAATCCGCGGCCAAGAAAGTCTATGGTATCGTTGGGCCCCGGCTTGCAGCCCGTGAGCTTGAGCAGCGCTTCGCGAACCACGGCCTCCTCGGTAATGGGCGCGGCCTGTCGCAGCAGCTCCCGGGCCTGCGCGGGTTCCACCGGAAACGTCAGGTCCGATGGTCGGGGAATCTGGATGAAATCCACGTCGTAACCCACGGATCACACCTCGCTCAACGCCTTGGCCCATGCGTCGATTTCCGCGCGGGTGCGTTTCTCGGTGACGGCCACCAGGAACGAATCCGCCAGATCCTCGTACCACGGCGCCAGCGGCACACCGGCTTGGATGCCCCGGCTCCGGCAATGCGCCAACACGCGATCGACGCCCTTGGTGGTGCGGACCACGAATTCCTTGAAGAACGGAGCCTGGAAGCGCAGCTCGAAGCCGCTGAGGTCCGAAAGCTTCTGCGCGGCATAATGAGCCTTATCGAGGCACATGGATGCGACCTGCGCCAGCCCGCGACGGCCCATCGCGCTCAGATAGATGGCCACCCGCAGGGCCAGCAGGCCCTGGTTGGTGCAGATGTTGCTGGTGGCCCGTTCCCGGCGAATATGCTGCTCGCGCGTTTGCAGCGTCAGGCAGAACGCCCGCCGGCCGGCCCGGTCGCGGGTCGCGCCCACCAGGCGCCCGGGCATCTTGCGCATGAACTGTTCCCGGCAGGCCATGAAGCCGCACGACGGCCCGCCGTAAGACATGGGAATACCCAGCGGCTGGGCATCGCCAACGACGATGTCCGCCCCCAGGTCGCCCGGGCGCTTCAGCAGAACGCAACTGATCGGATCGACGGAGGCGATGACGATCGCACCGGCCCCGTGGGCAATGGCGCTGAACTGATCCAGCGATTCCAAGCAACCGAAGACGTTGGGCGTCTGGATGAGTACGGCCGCGGTCTGGTCGTTCACGGCCTGGCGGAGGCCCTCCGGCCTGATGCGACCATCGAGAGTCTCGACCACGACGATGTCGATGGGCAACTCCTTCAGATACGTGGCCAGCACTTCGCGAGTGTGCGGATGCACCGCCGAGGAGACCACGACCCCTCGCCGCCCCGTGATCGCCCGGGCCATGAGCACCGCTTCAGCCGCGGCCGTCGCGCCCTCGTAGAGGGAGGCGTTGGACACCTCCATGCCCGTCAACATGCAGATCAGCGTCTGATATTCATAGAAGGCCTGCAGCGCCCCCTGGGAAGCTTCCGCCTGGTAGGGGGTGTACGCGGTGACAAACTCACTCTGCGAGGCCAGGGCGTCTACGACGGTGGGGATAAAATGATCGTACATCCCGCCGCCCAGGAAGCAGACCGCGTCATCGACGCTGGTGTTGTTCCCGGCCAGGCGATTCAGGTCGGCCAGCAGCTCCATTTCGGTCAGCGGTGCGGGCAGACACAGAGGGCGGTCCAGCCGGGCGGACGGAGGGATATCACGAAACAGTTCGCCGATATCGCGCACGCCGATAGTGTCCAGCATGTGCCGGACGTCGGCATCGGTCAGTTGCGTGTACTGCATGGGTTATTCCTGGATCATCGCATTGTAAGCGGTTGCATCCATCAGCCCCTCCAGCGGCGATGGGTCGGAGACGCGAACCTTGATCATCCAGCCCTCGTCAAAGGGGCTCTGGTTGACCAGTTCCGGCTGATCGGCCAAGGCGGCGTTGGCTTCGATCACTTCGCCGCCAACGGCCGAGTACAGGGCGCTGGTGGCCTTGACCGACTCAATCTCGCCAAAGGGTTGGCCGGCAACAATTTGCGTGCCCGGCTTGGGCAGGTCGACAAAGGTGATATCGGTCAGTTCGTCAGCCGCGAACTGGCTGATACCGATGGTGACCACGTCGCCGTCCACTTTGAACCACTCATGGGTCTTGCTGTATTTACGGTCTGCGGGTGCGGGATTCAAGTTGGCGATCTCCTTTCAATTTCGTTTATAGAAGGGCAGCTTAACAACCACCGCGCCGGTCGGTTTGCCTGCCACATCCACTTCCAGTCTGGTGCCTGGTTCGGCCAGATCCGCTCGAACATACGCCATGGCGATGCTCTTTTGCAAGGTGGGCGAGAAAGTGCCGCTCGTCACCTCTCCCACGGGCACGCCTCCGTGGAAAACCGAAGCACGGTGGCGGGCAATCCGCCGCCCCTCCAGCTCGATCCCCACCAGTTTGCGTTCCAGCCCGGCGGCTACCCGTTTGCGCATGGCTTCGGCGCCGATGAAGTCCTTATTGAGATCCACGCACCAGCCCAGGCCGGCGGTGAGGGAATCGGTGTTTTCATCAAGCTCATGCCCGTAAAGCGGCATACCCGCTTCCAGTCGGAGCGTGTCACGGGCCCCCAGCCCGGCCGGTTTCACGTTTTCAGGCTCCAGGCCGGGAAAATAACCGGCGATCATCGCCGCCATGTTGGCCGGCAGAATGATTTCAACCCCGTCTTCCCCGGTGTAACCGCTGCGGAAGACCGAATAGGTGATCCCCATGTAGCTGCCGGTCAGAAATCGGTAACGCTTCAAGTCCGCCACCGGCAGGGGCAGTTTCTGGCTCAGCAGGGGGATGACCTGCGGGCCCTGCAGCGCAATCATCAGCGTTGCTTCCGTGATGTCTTCTATGCGGACGTCCAAGCCCTCTGCGTGCCGGTGGAGCCAGTTGAGAATGCGCTCACGGTTGGAGGCGTTGCAGACCATCATCCAATGGTCCGGGTAACGGGAGACGATCACGTCATCCAGAATGCCGCCTGATTCGTTGCACACATGGCTGTAACGCGACTGGCCCGGCTGGGCGTCGCCAAGCTGGCGGGTGCAGACGCGCTGAAGCAACTTCTCGACATCGGCACCGTGGAACTCGATCCGCCCCATGTGCGAAACGTCGAACACCGACGCCGCCTGGCGGGTATGGTGGTGCTCCTCGACGATACCGGCATACAGCAAGGGCATCTCCCAGCCGGCAAAGTCCACCATCTTCGCGCCATACTGAATATGAAAGTCAAATAGGGGGGTTCTTTTCACGGCAGTTTCTCATCTTTTGTCTGGTACCCGTGAGAGCGTCAGCCACCGTGGTGAGGTGCCTCAGCAGGACCGTGCCTGGATAAAGACCTCTTCCCCGAGGCCCTGAACCGGATTTTAGCAGAACCTGCGAGCCATGCCAGAAGTGGAGCGGATTCTATCGTCGGCCGCGACGACTCCGGCCTCCCCGACCCCGGCCGGTGTTTCGGGATCGGGACGGGGCGTTCCGAAAGCGACGCTTCCGCGAGAGCGGTTCGTCTACCGGCTTCTTGCTGGCAGGGGGGGACGCCGCCCCTCGCCGTGTTTTGAGCTCATACACTTCCACCAGGGCCAGATCGAGCTCACGGGAGGCCAGGTCAACAGACGCCAGGCGCACCCGCACACGGTCGCCGATGCCGATACGTATGCCGCTGCGCTGGCCGACGGCCTGGCCGGTGCGCGCGTCGATATGCCACCAGTCGTCTTCCATGTCGCTGAAACGCAACAGGCCGTCGATCAGGTACTTGTTGAGCTGAACGTAAACGCCGATGTTGGTCGCGCCGGTAATGGTACCGTCCTCTTCGTCTCCGAGACGTTTTTCGAGCAGGCGGAGAATCTTCAATTGGTGAAGCTCGCGTTCGGCCGCCTCGGCACGACGCTCGGTGTAACTGCAGCGCTTGCCGATTTCCGTCAATGTTTGCATGGATGGCACGGAGGCGCGCTGCTTCCTGGTGCGCAACTGACCAGTGAGATACTGTTGCAGCAGCCGATGCGTGACCAGGTCGGGATAACGGCGAATCGGTGAGGTGAAGTGCGAATAGTGTTCGCTGGCCAGGGCAAAGTGGCCGATCATCTTGGGCGAATACTCGGCCTGGGCCATGGAGCGAAGCACGGACAGGTTGACCGAAAATGACTCCGGCCGACCGCGCACCTTCGCAAGCAGCCGAATGAGATCCCAGCGATCGAGCTTTTCAGGAACAGGCACGGCCAGGGCGCGCAGAAAAGCCGCGAGCTTACGCTGAGATTCGGCGGGAGGCTCGGGGTGGATGCGGCGCAGATGCGGAACGCCGAGTTTCGTCATCAACTCGGCGACCGCCTCGTTGGCCTCGACCATGAACATCTCAATGATCGTGTGCGAGAAGCTCGTATCCGCGGGCTCGACGTCGATGACCTCGTTCTCATCATCGAGCACCAGTTCCACCTCGGGGATATCCAGCACGATCATGCCGTTGGCCAGCCGGCGTTTCTGAATCAGGCGGGCCAGATGGTCCATCTGCTGGAGCAGTTCAACGACCTCGGGCTCGTAGTCCTGGCCGCCGCCTTCAAGGATTTTTGTAGCTTCGGCATAGGTGAGGCGTTTGCGCGACTGGATCACGGAGTTCGCGAAACGCGTCGATTTGCGATTGCCTTTCGCGTCGTACTCGATGAAGACGCTTTTGGCGAGCCGGGGTTCGCCTTCCTGGAGACTGCACAGGCCATTGCTGAGCACCTCCGGGAGCATGGGCAGCACGTGCCGCGGCAGGTAAATGCTGTTGCCCCGAAGGCCGGCCTCGTGATCCAGCGGATGGCCTGGCTGCACAAAAACCGACACGTCGGCGATGTGCACGCCCAGTTCGTAGCCGCGCGGCAACCTGCGAATCGAAATGGCGTCGTCGAAGTCTTTGGCCTCATCGGGATCGATGGTAATGATGACTTCGTCGCGAAGATCCTCCCGGCGGGCCAGCTCCTCATCGAGGTCGTACTCCCGGATGGCCCGGCGGGCATCCTCAAGCACCTCCTCGGGGAACTCGTCGCGAAAATGATACTGACGGATGATGCTGATGGTGTCGATGCCCGGATCGCCGCGCCGCCCGAGCACCTCGACGATCACGCCGCGGGCAGGCCGACCGGCGCTGGGAAATTCCGTCAATTCCACGACCACCTGGTCGCCGGCTTTGGCCCGGGTTGAGCTCACGTCGCCCACTCGAACAGGACTGTAGAGCAGATGCCCGTCCGGGATCATCAGCCACTCACGGCCTTCGCGAACCAGTTCGCCGACAAAGCGGTTTTGACCGCGGGCGAGGATCTCGACGATTTCTCCTTCGACGCGAGTCTCATCAACGCCCTTTCCCCGGCGGGTGATCCGCGCAACCACCGTATCTCCGGTGATGGCGTTCAGCGTGGCGCCGGGGGGGATGAATAAATCGCCATGGTTGGTAGGGGAGTCGGGAACCACGAAGCCGAACCCCCGCTGATGGCCGCGAAAGCTGCCGATGATGGTGCCGGTTCCGGCTGCCGGCAACATGAGGTTGTTTCCCCCACCGAGAACCACCCGGCCGGCGCGCATCAACTCTTTGACGGCGGCTCTGAATGAACCGTACTCTTTCTCTTCAAGCCCCATGGCTCGGGCCAGCTTTCGCGGGCGCTGCGGACGGTAATCCTTGCGGCCCAGATGCCGCAAGATGCGGGCGGACAAATTGTTATCTTCCGATGTCACGATATTTCATTGCCTCAAGACAATTGACTGACGGGACTCTATGGCATAGCGGGGCCAAGAACAAGCTCCGGATCTCAGGAAGTCGAGAGCAGACACTGCGGGGCGCCGGGAGTCGGACCGAGAGCCGGAAGGGCACTTGGATGGTAATGTCTGGATGACCTCGTCTGCAGTCCATGCACTCCATCGAGGCCGAAACCCGGCCCGGACGCCTGTCCTTGCTCCCCCTGCACTCCCCCGCCATAACGTCCGATAATGCATGTTATGTTGCGTTCCGCGTCGTATCGCTTCAAACCGAGGCCAAAACGATTGCCGCCACGTGGCCCCCGAAGCCCAGTGACGTCTTCAGTACCGGGCCCCTGCCTACGGGAAACGCCTCTCGCGGCAGGTTCAAACCACCAAGCTCTTCATCCGGCTCGATCAGTGTGACGTTGCCCGGGCTCGTGCCATCCCGGCAAGTCAGTGCGGCGACCGCGATCTCCACCGCTCCGGCCGCCCCCAGCAGGTGCCCGATCGCGCCTTTGATCGAGACGACGGGCACGCTACAGGCGTCTTCACCGAGCACGGCCTGGATGGCTCGGGCTTCAGCGGCGTCATTTGTCGGCGTGGCCGTTCCGTGAGCCAGGACGCAGGCCAGTTCCGCGGGTCGAATGCCGGCTCGCTGGCAGGCCAGCCGGATGACATGGGTCAGCGGCTCGGCGTCCGGGGAGATCTGGGTCAGGCCGGCCGGGTCGGTTCCAGCGGCCACGCCGGCGATCCGGGCGATTGGCCGGGCCTGACGGCGGCGGACGGACTGGCCGGACTCCAAAACCAGGATTCCCGCGCCCTCGCCAAGGGCAAAACCGGCCCGAAACCGGTCAAATGGACGGCATGCGAACGCGGGACCACCGGCAGGGTGCTCAGACGCCAAAACGCCCATTCTCTCGAAAGCTGCAAACCACAGCGGGTGCAGCGAGGCGTCGGAACTCCCGCAGAGGACCACGTCGGCTTGGCCATCCTGGATCATCTGGACCGCCCGAATGACCGCCAGCGTGCCGGTGGAACAGGCCGCCACGGTGGCGTGGACGCCGGCCGTGATGTTGAAACGCTCCGCGATGCAGCGAGCCGGAGAATCCGGCGGAATGCTGAACAAGGCATCCTGAAGCCTGGCTCGATCCCAAGCGGCACCCCCCTGCCCAAGCTGGCGTTTTTCCGTCAGCAGGGGGGCAACATCGGCGAAGGCGAGTATTCCGCCTTTGCTGGTTCCGACGGAAACCATTGTCCGTTCAGTATTTAGATGCAAACCGAGCCGTGCATTTTCCAGGGTGGAAGGCTGCCCCGGAAGGGGTAAACCGGCGGATCGGACTGCCTCTTCGGCGGCGGCAAGGGCCAGTTGGCACACGCGGTCCAGATTTTCGGTTCCCCGCGGGGGGGTAAAGTCGGCGATTGGTGCGGCGACATGCCGCCCCCCTGCCAGGTTCGTAACGTAGCGCCCCCCTGCCAGCAGGCCTTTGAAGGTCGCCTCGGCACCAACGCCGGCCGGCGAGACCATGCCGATACCCGTAATCAAAACTTCAGGCGTCATTCAGGGACGAGCAAGCCTCCGGGGTCTTGTCCGGGGTTTTCATGTATTGGACCCGGATGGGAGACGGGGAATCGGAGCCGGTCGATCCATCGCCGCTGTCCAGCTCCAGCCCCAGGTCGCGGACCATCTGGCGGTCGGCCTCGGGCGTCCGGCCGCAGGTGGTGAGATAGTTCCCGATCAGGAAGCTGGTGGCCCCCGCGTAGAAGATCCAGCTTTGCAGGTCGCGCAGATGGACCTCCCGCCCCCCTGCTATCTTGATGTCCTGCCTGGGCAGCAGGAAGCGATAGATGGCGATGATCTTCAGGCATTCCATGGGTTCGAGAGGCTGGATGCCGACCAGGGGGGTGCCGTCTATGGGAATGAGGAAATTGATCGGCACGACGTCCGGATCAACCTCGCGCAAGTCGAAAGCCAAATCCAGCCGGTCGGCCCAGGTCTCGCCCATGCCGAACAACGCGCCGCTGCACACGCTGATACCGGCCTGCTTGAGATGATACAGCGTCGCGAGGCGTTCGTCGTACGTGTGCGTTTTGATAATGTTCGGGAAAAACCGGCGGGAAGTCTGAAGGTTGTGATTGGATCGCTCGACGCCCAGTTCAGCCAGGCGCTGGGCCTGCTCCCGGCTCAACACGCCCAGCGAGGCACAGGCTCGAACACCGGCGGTCTTGCGGATGCGCCCGGCGACCTGCCCCCATTCCTCCACCTCGTCGTTCTTGGGGGCGTAGCCGCTGTTGACGATGCCGAAAGAGTCGGCGCCGTTGCGGGCGGCTTCGAGCGCGGCATCAAGCACGCGATTGGGCTGGAGTACGGTGAGGCCCTGGACGGGCGTCTTATAGTGGGCGGACTGGCTGCAGAAGGCGCAGTCCTCGCTGCAGCGGCCCACCTTGGCGGCCACAATACTGCAGCAACGCACGCGATTGCCGTGAAAACGCTCGCGAATGCGCGTGGCGGCGCGAAAGAGATCGTGGTCGTATTCACGGCCGAGGGCCGCCAGCCACTCGGCCTGCGAACGATCCAGGGCCGTGCCGGCGATGACCTGGTCGGCCAGGGAAGCGATGCGGGTTGCACTCATATCTTGTATCTTGATCGGGAGCCTCTTTTGTTCGGAAACAGCCCGGACGTCTCAACGATTGCGGCGGCCTCTGCGGCCGTCGCCGGCGTTGTCCCCACCCTGTGGACCCTCAGGCTGGTTGGCCAGTTCGAGCGCGCGCAGATCGAATTTCTGCACGAGCTCGATCGTTCCGCGAAGCGGAGCGAAGGCATACATGTTCATTTCCTGGGCGAGCGTGTCAACGATGAAGACCGCTTCGGTCAGGTTATCCACCCGGGCGGTGGAGACAACATAGTCGCCCGTGGTTCCCCCCTGCCCGAGAGCCAGTGCGGGTTGCGGCGACATACGCCCCATGATGACAAGGGCGGTGAACAGAACCACGGCCGTCACGCTGAGCACGCCGATCGCAAAGTCCTTGGATTGTGTGGTCATCGCTCCCTCCGGAAATCGGCGCTCAGATCGCGCTGGGCCAGCGCGACAAAGCGGAACGGCGTGCCGGGCATACGCGGATAGGTGGTCCGAAACGCGTATATCCGCCGGGCCTTGGAATCGATGAGATAGAGCACGTCATTGTCCGCTTCCGTCTGGGCGGCGATCATCAGGTAGTCGCCGGCCCGCGGCAATGCCTGAGCGAATGCCGACGGTGGAGAATAGGCGGTGAATACAAGGCAGGCCAACAGAAACAAATTGAGCCCTGCGAGCAGGACGATCAAAACGCGCCTGGTCATCGCGACGACTCCATGGAACCTCTCTTCCCGTCCCACAAACCGATGATTTGTCTCTCGCGCCAACTGGTTCCCGGCGGCGCACCCGACCCGAATCGTCCGCCGGCGGACATGCAGACCCGTTCCGATTACTTCAGGTTAGCCCGTTTGGCAGGTTTAAACGCCACCACAAGGCAGCCGACCAGGAAGACAGCCCCGATCGCCCATTCCTTGGCAACGGACTTTTCCTTGAACGCCGAGTCGCCCGAATCGCTCTGGGCCATGACCGGCATCGCGGAAAGCAGTACGGCAAAAATTGTCATCAACAGACGGCGTCGCATCTCCAACTCCAATGAAGAAACGGGTTTCGAGTCTACTGGGATTATAACCGCCCGGAGTGGCACGTAAAGGAAAGCCCCCGCCGGCGGCATGGGAGCCCCCCTGCTCGCAAACCTCAGCTCTGGACTTGAAACAGCGGCCGGGGGATCCGCCTCCCGGTGGCGGTCAGGGGCGGCGGGGATCTTGCCGGAATAGGGTGTTTCGCTTATTATGTCCGCATGGCAAGAAGTAATGACACTGTCGGGCACAGCGTGACTGCCCTTCCTGCCCTGAACGGTTGCTTGGGGATTCCGGAGAACTAATGAAAGCCTTTCGAAGGCGGTTTCAAATCAGTAAATTGGGTTCCCGGGGGGTGTTACGAGATCTGGTCCTGATTCTCGCCCTGGTTTTTCTGCGCTTTTCATGGACTTGGTTCGGGGTCGGCCTGGCCGTGTTTATGGTCGGCTGCGCCTTCCATTTCTGGAGCAAGGGTTGTTTGGTCCGCAACTGGGTGGTAACCACCAGCGGCCCCTACCGGCTCGTGCGGCATCCCTTTTATCTGGCGAATTTCCTGCTGGATGTGGGCATCTGCATCATGTCGGGAAACCCCTGCCTGCTGGCCGGATATGTGCCGCTGTTCCTGGTCGCGTATATCCCGGTGATTCAGGCGGAGGAGCGGGATCTTATTGCCGCCCATGAGGAGTACTTGGCCTTCGCTCGCGAGGTGCCTCGCCTCCTGCCCTACAGAATTCACCGGCTCCTGGGACCGTTGGACATATCCTGGGCCAATATTCAACGGGAGCAGGAAATCCCCCGGCTCCTGCGGATCATAGCCTCCCCCCTGTACATCCTCCTGGTTCACCTGGCGTGGAGCCTCCAGCCGGCCATGTGGCTCAAGACTCCGGCGTTCCTGTCCGTACTCGGCGGGATCGTGTTGTTGAATCTGCTGGGGGTGTTCCTGCGCTGGGACCCCTTCTCCGACCTGACAGAGATGCAGGAGTGCGGCTGGTGGGACTGGCTGCGGAAACCCTTTATGAAACACCACCCGTGAGGGAGCCGTCCACACCCGCAAGTCGTGTGTATTCAATTGAGAACCGCATATCCCGCGCGCTGCAAGGCGATTGCTTCACCTATCGTTCGCTGGACGGGCCGGGCGCGGCGGTGGCGAGCAAGTCGGCGGTTGCGGCCTTGAGCTCCTCGAAGTTGATGGGCTTGGTGAAGTGGCGGGCGAAGCCTGCGGCCAGGCTTTTCTGGACATCGTCTTCCATTCCGTATCCACTGACGGCGATGCCGGACAGACCGTAGGCGTTGCGCAACTGCCGCATGAGGTCATGGCCGCTGCCATCGGGAAGCCCCAGATCGCTGATCACCAGGTGAAAAGTGTGCCGGGCAGCCAACTCCAGGGCCTTATGCACGGACGGTGCCCAGTGGACTTCCCAACCCCACAGTTTCACCAGACGCTGGAGCACTTTGGCGGTCGGCAGGTGATCCTCTACCAGCAGAATGCGATGGGTGCTCGCGCGGTCGGGCTGCTGCTCAGCATCCGAATCGGCAGCGGAGACCGAAGCATCCTGTGCCCCCGCGGCGATGGCCAGGGTCACGATGAAGGTTGTGCCCTGTCCGCGACCATAACTGGTCGCCTCGATGGTACCGCCGTGCAGATCGATGATGGCCTTGGAGATGGCCAGCCCGAGGCCCAGTCCGCCGAACTGGCGGGCGATTTCGAGCCCTTCCTGCTCAAAGGGGTTGAAGATGGCGTTCAGCCGGGCCGGGTCGATTCCCTGGCCGGTGTCGGCCACCTCCACGCGCAGCCGGCCTCCCTCACAGTCAGCGGTTCGGACGGTGATCCGGCCGTCTACTGGGGTGAACTTGATGGCGTTGCGGATCAGGTTCCAGAGCACCTGTTCGAGGCGGGTGGGATCGGCCCATACGGTGGGAGAGGTGGCGTGCAGCTCGTGCGTCAGCTTCAATCTCTTGCGGACGCATTCTTCATCACAACAGGTGAGCATCGCATGTTCGATGAGATCGTGGACGTCCACGATCTCGGGCTTGAGCTGCAGCTTGCCGCGGGTGACGCGGGTCAGATCGAGCAGATCGTCGATCAGGCGGGCTTCGAGTTGCACGTTGTGCCAGATGGTCTTGAGGTCCTCGCGGATGTCGGCGGGCAAACCGGGCTCTTGCTGCAAAAGCTGACTGAGCATGAGCACAGGGGTCAGGGGCGTCCGCAGTTCGTGGCTGAGAGTGGCGAGAAACTGGTCTTTGGCCCGGCTGGCTTCTTCGGCGGCGGCCTTGGCTTCGCGCAGCGATTCTTCGGCCCGCTTGCGCGCGGTGACATCGGCCAGGGTCAGGACCAGCCCCGTGATCGTTCCGTCCGCTCCCCGGATGGGAATGAGGCTCCAGTCCCAATAGCTGACCCCCCGCCCCGGATGCCCGGCGTACTGGAAGGGTTTGGCATACGCAACGTAGGGTTCACCGGTCTGCACCACTCGTCGGAAGATGGCCTCGTTCTCAGCATTGGGATAGAGGTCGAAGTGGTTCTTGCCCGTGAAAAACGCCGGTTCCTTGCCGTCGGCCTGGGCATAGGCGCGATTCACCATGCGGAAGTTGAAATCGGGGTCCATGCTGGCGACGAGCATGTGCGTATTGTTGAGCACGCTGTCGAGAAAGGCGTTGGCTTCGCGGAGGGCCTCTTCGGCCTGCCGGCGCTCGGTCACGTCGATTTGCACGCCGTCCCATACCACGCAGCCGTTGGGCAGTCGCCGGGGGCGGGAGTGCAGGCGCATCCAGCGGACCTGCCCATCGGGCCTGCGCACGGGGAGTTCCATGTCGAAATCGGACATCTCCCGGGCGCTGCGGGCCTCGGCGTCGAGCAATTGCTGGCGGTACTCGGGCAGGACTTGCCGGAGCAGGATGCGGGGGTCGGCCATTACCTCACAGGCACTCACGCCGTTGAGGCGTTCAATTCCCGCGCTGTAATAGAGAAAGCGTATACTGCCGTCGGGCTCATAGACGTATTGATAAAGTGCGCTGTCCGGAAGATTGTCACCCAGACGACGGAGACGCTCTTCGCTTTCGCGCAGGGCCCCTTCCAACGAGACCCCCCATACGCGTGCGTCGCGCACCGAGACCATGGCCGCGATGAGCATGTACAGGCCACCCAGGTACTGGCTGGCACGGCCCGCCCAGCTCAGCAGGCTGTTGTGGACGGGAGTCGGCGCGCCAAACAGGCCCACGGCCACCAGCGCCAACGCATAGCCGTACCAGCGGGCGAAAGTCAAAAAAGATCGGCGGCTCGCCATCCTCAGCAGAACGGCCGTGATCAGGAACATGCCGATGGCAGTGCCGAGCACCGTCGAACGCAGCGGGGTCAGGCCCTGCCCGGGGATAAAGAATGGCGGTATCCAGTCCGCATCCACGGCGATGGGGATCAGGATCGCGACGATCATGGTGACGGCGTAGGCGGTGGGAAGCCAGATCTTCGGCCCGCGCAAGGCCTTTTGCGGGCGCAGCGAGAATACCGCGCCCAGCAGATGACAGAGCGCGGACAGGCAGGCGGAGAGGTTATAGATGGCGATCCGAGTGTTGATATCGCCTGCCGGGACGGTGTTTATCACCAGGCTGGTGCAGCCCCAGAGCAGTGCTCCGCAACCCAGCAGCAGAAGTCCCGGCGTGCCCCGGGCCAGGAGGCTGCACGCAACCAAGCAGGCGACAAGAAAGGAAGCGAACGTCAGGAAGACCAGATTCAAGAGCAACAGCAGGCGATCCGACTGAAATGTCTGCCGCGGGTCGGCGATCCAAAGCACCAGAATGCCGATCAAGAACAAGGGGATGGGCAGACCGGCCCAAAGACCCGGCTGGACGCCCGTGGGCGACATCCGAAGCGAGGCCGCAGGCAGCGCGCCGACGGGCTGGGTAGACGCCACGTCGGATGCCGGCGCAAGAGCTACGTCACTGGCCGTGATAGCCTGCGGCGATGCAAAGCCCTGATTCATCCGCCTGCGACTCATGGTGCTTTGCAGAGGCGCGTGCACCCCCGCTGCCCTCCTGGCGAACCGGTGAGCTGTTCAAAACGACCGTGCATCATGCCGGAGCACGCGGGGCGCAATCCTACCCTATTCGAAACCAAAAGGGAAGGGTGTTTACACTATTTTCGGCGCGCCAAATACAGGTGTAGCGTTGCGATATCGGCAGGGCTGATACCGCTGATCCGGCCGGCCTGGCCAAGACTGCGGGGGCGGAACCGGGCGAACTTCTCGCGGGCCTCGAAACGCAGCTCGGGAATGGCGGAGTAGTCGAAGGACTCGGGGATGGTGCGGGCTTCAAGCTGGCGATAGCGGTCCACCTGTCGCTGCTCGCGCTCGAGATAGCCGGCGTATTTGGCGCGAATCTCGATGGCTTCCAGGACCTCGGGAGGCAGGCTGTCGCCCCCCTGCCGGTCGTCGCCGGCCAGTTGGGGCAGCCGGCCCAGCAAATCGGCCAGGGAGTGCTCCGGGCGGCGCAGCAGTTCGAGGACCGGGCGGCCCTCCAGACGCAGGTCACGCAGGCGGGCCTCGAAGGCCTCGATGGCGGCCTGCTTGTGCTGGAAGACGGACCAGCGGTGGTCGTCCACCAGGCCGATCCGGCGGCCCAACGGCGTCAGGCGGGCATCGGCGTTGTCGCTGCGGAGGTGCAGGCGGTATTCCGCCCGCGAGGTGAACATACGGTACGGCTCGTCGGGTGGGCGGGTTACGATGTCGTCGATCAGGACGCCGATGTAGGCCTGGTCGCGGCCGAGGACGACGCCGGTAGCGAGGTCTGCTGACGAGCCCTCACTAACGCTTGGGGCCGCATCAGGAAATCGTGATCCCACCTCTGAAGAGGTGGGCCACCCATTCGAAGAGGTGGACCATTCAGCCAGCCCGCGGATCCTGGCGGCGGCGTTAATGCCGGCCATGAGGCCCTGGCCGGCGGCCTCCTCGTAGCCGCTGGTGCCGTTGATCTGGCCGGCGTGGTAGAGGCCGGCGACGCGCTTGGTCTCCAGCGTGGAATAGATCTGGTCCGTGGGCACCCAGTCGTATTCGACGGCATAGCCGTACTGGACGATGCGGGCGTTCTCCAGGCCGGCGATGGAGTGGATCATGGCCTCCTGGACGTCGCACGGCAGCGAGGTACTGATACCGTTACAGTAAACCCAGTCGCTGTCGTAGCCTTCCGGTTCCAGGAAGATCTGGTGAGAGGTCTTTTCGGCGAAACGGACCACCTTGTCCTCGATGCTGGGACAATAGCGTGGGCCGCGCGACTGGATCTGGCCGGAGTACAGGGGCGCACGGTGCAGATTAGCGTGGATCACTTCGTGGGTGCGCTGATTGGTGTGCGTTATCCAGCACTCGATCTGACGCTGCGTTATGCTCCCGGTCAGGTAGGAGAACGGGCGCGGCGGGTCGTCGCCGGGCTGCGGCACGACGCGCGAATAGTCGATGGAATCGCGGTGGACGCGCGGCGGCGTGCCCGTCTTGAGTCGGCCCAGGGTGAAGCCCAGTCGGGCGAGTTCATCGCTCAGGGTGACGGCTGCCGGCTCGCCGATTCGGCCGCCGGCCATCTGCTGTTCGCCGCGGTGCATCAGGCCGCGCAGGAACGTGCCGGTGGTGAGGATGGCCGCCTTGCAGCCGAACTCGCGCCCATCCTGCAGGCGAATGCCGGTGATGCGCAATCTCGGGCTTCTGCTCGCGCCATGCGGCTTAGAGCCCCCCTCTTGTTCACCGCCCCCCCGCTCCTCCTCTCGAACGATGAGCCGCTCGACAAGCCCCTCCATGATGTCGAGGCCGTCTACCGCCCTGAGCAGGTCTTGGACGGCGGCGGCGTAGAGGCGGCGATCGGCCTGGGCGCGCGGGGCCCAGACGGCCGGCCCCTTGCTGCGGTTGAGCATGCGGAACTGGATTCCCCCCCGGTCGATAGCCAGGCCCATCAGACCGCCCAAGGCATCGATTTCGCGGACGATCTGGCCCTTGCCCAGACCGCCGATGGCCGGATTGCACGACATCCGTCCAATGGCATCGGCGCTCATGGTGATAAGCAAAGTGGAGCACCCCATCTTTGCGGCTACCCAAGCCGCTTCGGTGCCCGCGTGGCCGCCGCCAATGACGATGATGTCGTAGGCTGGCTTCATAACTGTTCCGTTTCTGAACCAGGTTGGCAGGATTATAGCGGAGGCGGGGCCGGAGTGATCATGTACGGGTCATCGTGGGCGGGTGACTGCCGACGACCTCCCGGCCGGCCCGAGCGGCGCGAGACACGCAGGCAGGAAACGGATTACCGTTCAGATTGAAGTTGGCCAGTGTGGGCGTTCATTCGTGCAGCGACCCCCCTACGGCCGCCCCAGCATCTCGTCCACCCGCACGAACCGGTAACCCCTTTGGGCCAGCTCGACTACCAGTGGCTCCAGCAGCCGCCAGGCTTTGTCCTCGCGCTGGGCGCCGAGGTGGAGCAGCAGCAGGAAGCCGTTCAGACCATCAGGGTTCTTCCGTTCATAGGCCAGGATGTCATCCATGATGACCTGGCCGGGAACGAAGCTCTTATGTCCTTCCGGGGCCCAGTCGCGGTTGGAGCCGGTGCCGGGGGTAAAGTTGAACAGACCGACGCCCATTCGCCGGGCCCACTCGACCTGATCCTCGTTGAACCACTCGTACGGCGGAATGAACCAGACCGGCGCGCCGGGCTTCAGGGCCCCGAATCGCCGCAGGTCTTCGATATTGCGCTGGAGGTCCTCCCGAAAGAACTCTTCCGTGACCAGGGTGCGTTTGCGGTCTTCCCACGGGCAATAGAGCGGGTGTGTGTCCGAATGCGGCCCCAGGTAATGCCCTTCCGCCACCACGCGTCGCAGGTAGGGTTTATGTTCGTCCTTGCGGATAAAGTCACCGGTCACGAAGAACGAGGCCTTGATGCCTCGCGCCCGGAGAACATCCAGAATGTGTGGGGTGCCCTCGCCGTGTTCCCCGCCGGTGAAGATCAGGGCGATCTGCCGTTGCGCGCGGTCCCCGCGAACGATGGCCCCATGATCGAACGTGAAACGTTCGCTGGAGATGCTTCGCTGGGTAATCTCCTGAGCACAGCCCGCCGAAAGCAGCAAGGCCAGCAGGAGCATTGGTATGGTCGGCTTGAACTGACCCGCACCGGCCTTTCGCTTTAACGGGAGACAGGCTGCGACCACGCCGCGCGTCCACATTTCCAGGCCTTCCGCGCGGGTCATTGCCTTGACCTCACGTGCAGCACCTTGACATCCCGATCTTTGAAATCCAGTTGGATGGCCAGTTGCCCATCCTGATTCGTGCATGGCTGCTCATCGCCCGTCAGCAGGTCCCGGGCGGTGTACGTGCCGGGTTGGTCGATTTTGACGCTCGCGGTGGCTTTCCGAGGCGCGGATGCGTGGTTGAAGACGAACATCAGGTAACCATCGGTTGTCCGCCGCAGACGCAGCTCAAGCGGCTCGTCGGCCGGCCGCTCTTCGTTCACCCGAGCCGGCGGCTCGATTCCCGCCCATCCAACGAGCTTGCGAATGCCCGCCAGCGTCCCGGCATCGCGCGTCTTCTGTGCCGCCAGGCCCAGGAAGCTGCCCACGATCATGGTCCTGCCCCGCCCATAAGAGGACTCCACGACCACCGGCGAGCCGTCCTCCAGTTTGGCCAGCACGCGCGCCTGGCTGCCCGGCAGCAGATCAAAGCTCTCGGCCAGATACCCCCCAACCAGTTCGTCGCCCTGCTCATCCCGAATTTTGACCTGTTCGCTCATCCGCGCCGACTTCTCACGGACGCCGAACACCTCGCTCAGCCCCATGCCGGGAATCACCTCGGCGGCGTAACCGCGATCGTCATTCCAGGCCAGCCGGGCCTCGGCCACCACCGCGCCGCCTTTCTCAATAAACTTCTTCAGCCCGTCGGCGGCCGCCTGCGTCCACATGATCGGGTACGGAACAATCAGCAGCTTGTACTGGGCCAGATCGCCCTTTTCGACCCACTGCCGATGCACGAAATCCACCGGGATGTTGGCCTCCCAGAACGCCCGCCAGTAGCCGATCAGTGAATCTCGATGCGCGTTGGCCGGCCCCGAGTGCTGCTCCCCGCCGACCATCTGCGCGAGCGGGTTATACACGATGGCAATTCTCGCCGGCACCGGCTTGGAGTTGAGGATCAGCTCGCGGTTCTCATGGACGATGCGGGCGTTGCGCCCCGACTCCTCGGCCCGATCCGTGACCTTTCCGTCCAGCTCGATCAGGCCGTAGCCGTTCGACTCGTACCCCGACGACATCGGGTAATACGCGTAGAAATTCACCGCCTTGGCCCCGCGTGCTACCGCCGACCACAGCCAGATGCGATGGTCCACGGGCGTGATCGGGTTGCCGATGACCACGCCCCGCGCCCCCGGCCCCGCCTGCAGCTCGCCGATATAGAAGCCGCCGTTGGGTATGTTTGCGGAGCGGCTGAAATCCATGGCCACGGCAATTTGCCACATCGGCCAGTGCGTGTTCGGGAACGAATGCTTGGGGTAGATGGACGTGCCGTAGTATTCGAGCTGCCGGGCCATCAGGAAGTCATCGGGGGCGCCGGCGCCCACAAACGGACCGGTGAAGATGGACGGCACCGCCGCGTGCGACGTGATGGTGTGCGTCGGGTCCGCCTTGCGCACGGCCTCATACCGCCTGCGCAGGTCGCCGGCCAGCCGGTCGTAGATGAACGACTTCCAGTCGATGAAATCCGTGTAGCTCAGAATGGTGCCGAATCGCGGCGGGTCCACCTGCTCCCATTCCTCGAAGTTGCGATACCAGGCTTTGTTCACGCCCGCCAGATCGCCGTACTTGGCCTTGAGCCACCGGCGGAACTCCGCGCGTGTGTGCGGGCAGAAGCAGAACTGGGCGTTGGGCACGTAATCAATAATCGCCCAGTTGAGGATGTGCGGCTCGCTCCAGAGGTCCCAGGCGTGCAGGTTGGGATACTGGACGGCCACGCGGGCGGCCTGGGTATAGAAGTTGAGCATGGCCTCGCGCACGCCGTGGTGGTCGGTGCAGTAGCCGGGGGCGGCCTGCGAAGGGACCTTCTCGCCGCTCTGGGCCTCCAGCAGTGCATCGGGGTATTTCCGGCCCACCCAATCCGGCGCTGAATCGGCGTAGATCTGCACGATCACGCGCAGATCGCGCTCCCGGGCCAGCTCGCACAACAGCTTGAGATTGTCGAAACGGAACTCGCCCTCACGGGGCTCGCAGTGGGCCCACTCGACCCAGGTGCGCACGGTGTTGAAGCCGAGTTTTTTGATCTGGTCGAGGTCCCGGCCCCACTCCTCGCGCGACTGCGGCGTCAGCGTCGAGAGCATCGGCGCCCGCGCCTTCCCGCCGCTGTACCAGGTGGAAACCGGAAAGAAAGTCTCCGCTGGCTTCTCATTGCCCAGGGCCGGAGCCGCCGCCATCAACGCCATCAACCCGACCGCCAAACACCGTCCTGATGTCATCAGTCTGACCTCCGCCGTCCCTCGTCTCTGACCGTCCGCCATTCAAGGTATTTACCGCCCGTCAGGCAACGCATCCTTCCACCGGGCGCACTGCTTGAAAAACGCCAGCGGGTTGTCGTACACCACCCGTCGAATCAGCTCTTCCGAATGCCCCCGTAAACGCATCTCCAGCATGAACGCCGGAACCGCCGACGGGCTCGAAACGCCCCAGTCCGCCGCGGAGTTCACGCAGATCCGCTCCGCGCCATAACGCTCCACAATATCCGCCGCCCGCTGCGGCGTGCACTTGGTCGTCGGGTAGAGCGTCATGCCCACCCAGTGGCCGGCAGCCAGCGCGGGACCGACGGTATGTTCCTCGACATGGTCGATAATCACCCGCTCGGGGGGGATCCGGCCGATCTCCTTCACCATGTCCAGGATCATCCGCGTGCCCTTGTACTTGTCCTGCAGGTGCGGCGTATGCACCAGCACCAGCTCCTCATGACGGGCCGCCAGCTCAAGGTGCTCCTGGAAGATGGTGGCCTCGTTGGCGGTGTTCTTGTTCAGCCCGATCTCGCCGATGCCCAGGACGTTGGGTGCCTTGAGAAACTCGGGGATCATGGCGATCACTTCGCGCGACAGCGAAACGTTCTCGGCCTCTTTGGCGTTGATGCACAGCCAACAGAAATGGCGCACTCCGAACTGTGCGGCTCGTTTGGGTTCGTATTCGGTGAGCTGCCGGAAGTAATCGTGAAAAGCCGCCGCCGATCCGCGGTCGAACCCCGCCCAGAAGGCCGGCTCGCTGACGGCCACGCAGCCCATGTGGGCCAGCTTTTCGTAATCATCCGTCACCCGGGAAATCATGTGGATGTGCGGATCAATGTAGTTCATCGTCGCATCTCCAAAGACGGCAGGTGTCTGATTGACCTTTATCACCGGGGCGGACGCTGTGCCCCGTCACCAGGTGCGTAGCCGCTTTCCCGCCTCTCGCCCCCCTGCCGGAAGCGGACTCCAGACGATCCGGATATCCTGCCCATCGGCAAGGGAAAACGACAGAGGACAAGCCTTACGGTCGCCTTGCCGGCCGCGGCCAGTCCGGCTCATAGGGATCAGAAAAGATCATCAACACGCGCTCCGCCCGGTTCGGCTGGTCGTCGAGCAGCACCTCAATCGCGCTGCGCAGCTTGGCCAGACGCTCGTCATGACGGAGATGCTCGACCCCCTCCGCCCGCTCAATCCGATCCAATGCGGCGGCCACGTCGAGAACCTTCGCGCGCATCTCGAGAAAATAGCGGTTCACCACAGCATCAGCTCGCATTACGGTAGGCATGAGCATGCCCTCCAGATGAGAGTCAGATCATTCTCGACCATAATACGAAGCTGAACAGTTGATTCCAAGCCATCCGCGGGCCGGCCTTTCCTCTGGTTTCGGTTTCGATCGCCCGCTTCCCCTCGACTTTGTGACGCCTATCCGTCCCGCCACTGGCGCTGCCCTATCATGTGCAACTCGCATCGCCGACCGGCCAGCGCCGTGCAGCAGCCCATCTCGACCTCTTTGGGCCGTGGCGGCGTTGCATCAGGGGGTGCGTACCGGCGTTCCTTGCTCCGGTTGACGGCGGAGAACCGCCCGGCTACATTACCTGCTCACCAATGAGAGCCCCGCACGTGCATAAGATACTCCAGGACAAAGCCTTATCCCGCATCGCGATCGTCGGCGTCGGCCTGCTGGGCGGTTCCATCGGTCTGGCCTTGCGGGCCCGTGGGTTCCGGGGAACCCGCGTCGGTATTGGACGCCGTGCGACCTCCCTGGAAGCGGCCATGCAGTACGGAGCGGTGGATGAGGTCACTCAGGATATCGCCACGGGTGTTGCCCGGGCGGATCTGGTTATCCTGTGTGCCCCCATCGGCCAGTTCGAGGGTCTCATGCGGGCCATGGCCGGTGCATTGAAACCCGGCACGCTGGTCACCGACGTGGGCAGTACCAAGGTCGAGGTCCTGCGCATGGCCCGGCGGTGCCTGCCCAGGACCGTGCGTTTTGTCGGCTCGCACCCTATGGCCGGCTCAGAGAAGACCGGCGTCGAATTCGCGCGGGCTGACCTGTTCGAGCGGGCCGTATGCCTTATTACACCGACATCCAGAACCGCGCCGGCCGATGTGAAATGGCTCGAAAGGTTCTGGGAGGCGTTGGGCGGCCGTCCCCGGGTGCTGACGCCTCAGCGGCACGACGCCCTGCTAGCCCGGGTCAGCCATTTGCCGCACGCGGTGGCAACGGCCCTGGTCCGCCTGGCCCTGAAGGATTCGGCCATCGATCTGGCCGGACCGGGCTTCGGTGATACCACCCGCATCGCCAGCGGCGACGCCGCGCTATGGACGGACATTTTCCGCACCAACAGCGAGGCAGTCCGCAAGGCGCTGGACGGGTTGATCGCTGAATTGACCCGCTTCCGCGACAAGCTGGCCCGTGACGATGCGGAGGCGATCTTTGAATGGCTAGAATTGAGCCGGCGCGAGCGCGACGCCTGGGTTGCCCGCCGTTATAAGAAGGAAGAATTTCCGACATGAGTGACAGCCGTAAAGAGGGTTCAGGGTTCAGGGTTCAGGGTTCAGATACTCCGGAAGGCTCGCCGGATGGGGGCAAGCGGGGAGCAATGCAGCTCTGGCGTATCAGCGTAGCCCCGAAAAGCGCAGCGCTGGATGCTCACGGTGCGGCCGTGTTGAAGGATATCCATGAGCTGGGCCGGCCCCATGTAAAGGCTGTCGCCTCCAGTCGGCTTTACCTGCTGGAAGGGACGCTTCCCCGCGACCAGGTGGAGCGGATCGCCGCGCAGTTGCTCGTCGACCCGGTCACGGAGACCTTTACCTGCAGTGCCGGGAACCATAACGGGACCACGTCTCAGAATCAGGACTGCATCGTCGAGGTACACTTGAAGGGCGGGGTCATGGACCCGGTGGCCAATTCGGCGCTGGCCGCGATTGAGGACATGGGCATCGCCGCTGAAAAGCTCGGCCTATCCACGGCCCGGCTGTACCGCCTGAAGGGCGTGCGCTCGATCGAGGAGTTGGAGTTCATCGCCCGCCGGTTGCTGTTCAACGATTGCATCGAAGATGTCTACCTCAGCGGCTTTGGCCGGCACGACCCCCGGCCGGACCGCCTGCCGGTGGCTCCGGAACGCCCCTTTGAGCTGCGCCACGTGGCCATCCGTGAACTCGACGAGGACGGGCTCAGAAAGCTCTCCCGCGAGGGACACCTGTTCCTCTCGCTGGAGGAAATGAGAACCATCCAGAACCACTACCGCGACCTGGGCCGCGACCCCACCGACCTCGAGCTGGAAACCATTGCCCAGACCTGGAGCGAACACTGCGTCCACAAAACGCTCAAGAGCGCCGTGCGCTATACGGGCGCTCCGTTCCCGCCATCGACAAAGGACAAAGAACCAGGGACTAAGGGCCACCAGGTCGAAATCACCTACGAGAATCTTCTCAAAGACACCATCGCCAAGGCCACGCACGAGCTGATCAAATCCGGCCGGGTGGATTGGTGCCTTTCCGTTTTCGAGGACAACGCCGGGATTATCACCTTCGACGACGACTATGGCGTGGCCTTCAAGGTCGAGACACACAATCACCCCTCGGCCATCGAGCCCTACGGCGGTTCGGCGACGGGCATCGGCGGCGTCATCCGCGACGTGCTGGGCTGCGGGCTGGGGGCCAAGCCGATCGCCAATACCGACGTCTTCTGCGTGGGGACGCCCGACTTCCCGATGGACCTGCTGCCCAAGGGCGTGCTGCATCCCCGCCGGGTGCTCAAAGGCATCGTCTCCGGCGTGCGCGATTACGGCAACCGCATGGGCATCCCCACCATCAACGGGGCCATCGCCTTCGATGACCGCTATCTGGGCAACCCACTGGTCTTCTGCGGCTGCGTCGGCCTGATCCCGCGGAACCTCATTCGGAAGGAGCCGCAACCCGGCGATCTGATCGTCGTCATCGGCGGCCGGACCGGGCGCGACGGCATCCATGGGGCGACGTTCTCCTCCGCCGAGTTGACCGACAAACACGCCGACGAGTTTTCGCACGCCGTGCAGATCGGCAACGCCATCACCGAAAAACAGGTTACCGACGCCCTGCTGCAGGCCCGCGATCACGAACGCGGCTGCCTCTACACCGCCGTCACCGACTGCGGCGCCGGCGGCCTGTCCAGTGCGGTCGGCGAGATGGGCCAGACGCTTGGCGCGGTGGTCGATCTGGAAAGAGTGCCGCTCAAATATGCCGGCCTGCGCTACGACGAAATCTGGATCAGCGAGGCCCAGGAACGGATGGTCTTCAGCGTCCCGCCGGCCAACTGGGAGGCGATGGCCGCCATCTGCAAAGCCGAGGGCGTTGAGGCCACGGTCATCGGCACGTTCGGCAACAATGGCCGGCTGCTGATCCGCTATGACGGCCAGACCGTCGGCGATATCGATACCCAGTTTCTGCATCACGGCGTGCCGAAGACTCAGCGGACGGCGGTGTGGAATGAGGGTTCAGGGTTCAGGGTTCAAGGTTCAGAGACGGGACGTTCCATCTCTTCAGAGACCGGGTGCCCCACCTCTTCGGGGGACACGAAGTCGTCTGGGAGGATCGGGTGCCCCACCTCTTCAGAGGTGGGGGACAAGGAGAAGCTCCTTGCTACCCTCTCGCAACTGGACACCTCCAGCAAAGAGTGGGTTATCCGCCAGTACGACCACGAGGTCCAGGGTGGCACGATCATCAAACCGCTGACCGGCCCCGGCGACGGCCCCTCCGACGCGGCGGTCGTCCGCCCGCTCCCCGGCGGGAAATCCGATCGGCGCGGCATCGCCATCGCCAACGGCCTGTATCCCTCGCGGCCGGGCACGGACCCCTACTGGATGGCCGTCGCTTCCATCGATGAAGCCATCCGCAACATCGTGTGCGTCGGCGGCGACCCCTCCCGGACGGCCATCCTGGACAACTTCTGCTGGGGCAACTGCGAAGACCCCGAAGTGATGGGCGCGCTGGTCCGCGCCTGCCAGGCCTGCCACGACGCCGCCGTGACCTACGGCACGCCGTTCATCTCCGGCAAGGATTCGCTCAATAACGAGTTCGCCCTTGATCCGGCCGATGCCGAACGACTCGCGGGCCGTGTGCCCCTGCACAACAACCGTATCCGCATCCCCGAAACGCTGCTCATCAGCGCCATCGGCGTGATCGAGGATGTGAGCAAGTGCGTGACGATGGATGCGAAGGGGAAGGGTTCAGGGTTCAGGGTTCAGGGTTCAGAGACCGGGTGTCCCAACTCTTCAGCAGGGGACAAACCATCTGGGAGGACTGGGTGCCCCACCTCTTCAGAGGTGGGGAACACACCGTTGTTCTTCGTCGGCCTCAAGGCCCGCGAATGGCCCGAAGCCAACATCGCCGACGCCGCCAGGCTGCACAAGGCGGTTGCGGGCTTGATCCAGCGCGGCGCGATCCTTGCCGCCCACGACTGCGGCGAAGAGGGCTGGTTGGCCGCCTTGGCGGAGATGGCCTTCGCCGGCCGGTGTGGAATGGACATCACGGCCCAGGCTGACAGCGCGTTTGCCCCGTTCGCTCCGGTCCCGTGCGGCTACATTCTCCAGGCCAGGCCGGAGCACGTCGCCGATGTCGAGCAATTGGCAAAAGACCTCCCCGGCGTGACCGTCTTCGAAGTTGCCCGCACGCGGGACGACGCCGCGATCCACTGGCAAGGCGAGCGCATCGACCTGAACGCGCTGAGCGAGGCCTGGCGTTCGCCGTTGCGATGGTGAGAGCTACCTCATGTAGCGGCCGGGCTCCGTACCGGCCGTTCTCGTAGGGATCTTGTGTAGCGGCAGACCGGGAAGCACCCTCCGAGCACAAGCGAGAGGTTCGCCCGGTTGCGTAACAGGTCAGGCGAGAGCAGAAAGGTATCGGTTTGAGCCCGAAGCGCAAGTTCGAACCCGAAGCGCAAGCTTGAGCCCGAAGCGCAAGCGAGGGACCGGCAGAGCCCGCTCATCACTCCCTCGCTTGCGCTTCGGGCTCTATCGGCCTTCGGACTCCATCGGCCCTTCGGGCTCCATCGGCCACTGTCGCCCCTGTCACGGGCCCGGTCGGCCCTGAAGGGGCGAAGATCAATTGGTACTCCAGGGCTTCACACTGATGAAGGATCGGCCTTGACTTTCCTGGAAAGAAGATGAAGACGCCACAGAACCGTATCATCCTCGCCTCCCAAAGCCCGCGGCGCGCGGCCCTGTTGCGCGAGGCCGGCATCCCTTTTGAGGGCGTCTCGCCCAGATTCGACGAGCCCTCCACCGAAAACTGGCAAGGTAGCCCGGCCGAGCTGGCCGAGTCGTTCAGCTACTACAAGGCTGCCTCGCTGGCCGAAGACTACCCCGACCGCATCATCCTCGGGGCGGACACGGTGGTGGCCCTCGATAACCGCATCTATGGCAAGCCTCGGGACGCCGCCGATGCCCGTCGGATCCTCTCCGACCTGCTGGGCACGACGCAGGACGTAATCACCGGTGTCACCCTGCTCCACCCGGCCACCGGCCGGCGAATGATCCGCCACGACGTGACCAAAGTCACCATGCGTCTCATGACCCCCGATGAACTCGACGCCTACATCGCCGGCGGCGACTGGGAAGGCAAGGCCGGGGCCTACGGCATCCAGGACACCGGCGATCAGTTCGTCACCCGCGTAAAGGGAAGCTGGAGCAACGTCGTAGGCCTGCCCATTGAGCTCGTGCGGGAAATGCTGGGAGAGTTTTCAGGGTTCGGGGCTCAGGGTTCAGGATAAGCGGTCAGCTATCAGCGGTCAGCGATCAGCGTTCAGCAGTCAGCTATCAGTGGGTGGCCGGCGGTTCGGAAGGTGAAAGGTGATCGCTGAGACACCCTGTTTACGCCCGGTTCCTTAGCACTCAGCGCCCCACAAGCGCCCCTACGCTCCATCTCTCTATCTCTCCATCTGTCCGGCCGCTTCTCCCCATGTCTCCTTGTCCCCTTGTCTC
>JAAXZI010000201.1 GCA_012719955.1 Phycisphaerae bacterium
TACACCGATGTGGACGGCATTTATTCGACCGACCCGCGGGTTGTCCCCCAGGCCCGCAAGATGAAGGAAATCAACTACGACGAGATGCTCGAACTCGCCAGTCTGGGCGCGAAGGTCATGCACTCGCGCTCCATTGAGTTCGGCAAGAAGTACAACGTGCCCATTCACGTTCGCAGTTCGCTCACCGATACGGAAGGAACCATGATCGTGGCCCAGACCAAAGGTATGGAAGATATCGTCGTTCGCGGCGTTACCCTCAAGCGCGACCTGGCTCGCGTGCTGCTGATGGGCGTGCCCAACCGCCCCGGCATTGCCTCGCAGATCTTTGCCCGCATCGCCCGGCACAACGTGGTGGTGGACGACATCATCCAGAACATCGTGGACCGTGCCAGCGAGGCCAATATCGGTTTCACGGTCTCCTCGCCGGATATGAAAGAGGCCGAGGCCATCTGCGAAGATCTGGTGCGGACGGTCGGCGTGAAGCATTACGAGGTGGACAACCGGCTGGCCAAGGTCAGCATCGTCGGCGTGGGTATGAAGACCCACACCGGCGTGGCCGCCAAGATGTTCACCGCCCTGGCCGACGCCAAGATCAATATCCAGAACATCACCACCTCCGAGATCGTGATCAGCGTCATCGTGGCCGCGGAGGACGGCGAGCGGGCCGTGCAGGTGCTGCACGAGGCGTTCGGGCTGGATAAGGCTGAGGACTGAAGTAGTCAGTAGTCAGTAGTCAGTTGCTGGGTTCGTTGTCCTGTTGTCAGTTGCGGGGCCGCCGGGCTGGCCCGATCCGTCTGATCGGTCGGATCCGTCGGATCGGTCCGATTGGCAGGACAAAGGGAAAGAGCGATCCAGCCATGAGGCGGAGTTTGTCTCGGCTTAACGGCATGCGTATACTGTTGTGTGGTGGGTCCCGTCGTCTGGAGGCATGCTGGTGAGAACTGATGACTTGATCGCCGAGGCGACCTCATTGCCGGTCGAGGACCGTGCACTGATTGCCGACTGCATCTTGAAAAGCCTCAATCCTCCTCAATCCGATATCGACCAGAAATGGGCTGCAGCGGCCGAACGGCGGCTGGCGGAATTGCGCTCCGGTCAGGTGCAATCCGTCCCTGGCAACGAGGTCTTTGCCAGAATCTGGAAGCGCTTCGGCGTATGAGCTATTCATTTCATCCGGAAGCGGAAGTCGAGTTTTTACAAGCCATCGATTACTACGAGCATTGCAGGGAAAACCTCGGCTATGAGTTTGCAGTCGAGGTGTACGCGGCTGTCGAGCGTATTGTTGCCCACCCAAGGGCATGGCCTGTGCTGGATGGAGAGGTCAGGCGGTGTCAAACCGCTCGATTTCCATATGGTGTGCTCTACGTGGAGGAGGGCGGGGAAATCCTAATCCTCGCAGTTATGCATCTGCACCGCGCTCCAGATTACTGGAAACATCGGCTTGACTGATCGGCATCTGGTTGTTCCACCTGCCGGAAATCATGATAGCTACCGTTCCCCTTGCCAATTGCATCCTGATCCGTATCCCCAGGCTTACGGCCATGCGCGAGCCTGGACGATAGCAGGGTCGCCAAGTCGGCGCTCGATGTGCTGAAGGACGTTCCGGGCGGGAATGCTGAGTGGGTTTCACCAGCCCTCGCTTGCGCTTCGGGCTCAGAATTGGTGCTTCTCCGCTCTGCCGTAATTGTCACGGACCCCCGGCGAGATGCTGGCGCCACCCTGCCCCTCCCAGGCGGGCAGGATGCTCACCCTCCTCATGCCCCTCTGAACCTTGAATCTTCCGAGGCGGGCAGGATGCCCGCCCTCCAGATGTCGTCCTGAACCCCGAACCCTGAACCCTCCAAGGCGGGCAGGAGGCCCGCCCCCCGAGCGCTTCTCACTTCTTTAGTTCTCACTTCTCACTTCCGCCGCCAGGCGGCTTCCGTATTCCCATCACATCTTTCTTGAAGATCTTCACATCCAGCGACCGCACATAGTCCGTCCAGTCGCTGCTCGGGTCTTTGTCAGTGTTGATCTTGGTCAGGTACATGTTGAGCTTGGCGTCGAGGTTGTCGATGTAGTGGACCGCGACGGCTTCGGGCATGGCCGGCAGCTTGGGGCTGCCGAAGTCGTACTGGCCGTGGTGCGAGAGGATGATGTGCAGCAGGGCGTTGCGGATGTCGGCGGGGAAGGGCTCGCCGGTCTCCGCCTCGACGGCCTTGATTTTCTGATCGATCCAGATGGCTGCCTGGACGATATGGCCGACGAGCTGGCCTTCGTTGGAATACTGGAAGTTGGTCTCGTAGGTCAGCTCGTAGGTCTTGCCGATGTCGTGCAGGAACAGCCCCGAGAGCACCAGGTCGAGACTCACCTCCGGGTAGCGTGGCACGATCAGCGTGGCCAGTTCGAGCACGTTGCGGGTGTGCTCCAGCAGACCGCCGATGAAGGCGTGGTGCATCTGGATGGCCGCCGGCGATCTGCGGAAGCGGACCATGAGCGCCTCATCGGTGATGAACTGCTTGATCAGCATCAGCAGGTGCTTGTTCTTGACGCCCCGGAGAATCTCCTTGACCCGCTCGAACATGGCGTCGATGTTCTCGGCCGTCTGGGGCATGAAGTCGGACATCTCGAGCGTGCTGGGGTCGCAGGGCATCATCGCGTCGATGATGAACTGGAGCGAGCCCTTGTAATTTTCCACCCGCCCGCGGAAGCGATGAAAGCCGCCTTCGGTGAGCTGGGCGTACATCTGCTCGGTGGCGTTCCAGACCCGGGCTAACATCTGCCCGGTGCGGTCGCAGAGCACGGCATGGATGTAGAGCGAGCCGTTGGTGGTGGTCCGCAGGTCCTTCTGGCTGATCAGGAAAGCTTCATCCTCGATGGTCATGCCCGCGGCCAGGTCCTTGATAAAGCGACGCTGTTTCTTGGGCGCGCTGACCGGGGTGATGGGGCCTTCAACTCGTTTGCCGAAATAGAACTGGCTCATAATGCCTCGTTGGTTGATGCGAAACGGTGTCGCGCAAAGCCGGCTGTTCTTGCAGCCGCCGGGCCGGGGCCCTGGCGAAAGCCGGGTCCGGCCGGTCCGTCCATCATACGGCCGGTACGGAGCCCGGACACTGCGACCCTGCACTGTAGTATTGGTCCGGTTCTCTCGAACGGGATGCCAGGGCGACAGGATACCAGTGATCGTGCCGGATGCCAAACTCTTGCGTGGCCTTCACGTCTCAGCTAGCCTCTCTTCCTCTGGAAAGGACTCGATGATGGGGGCTTCAGCCATGTTGCGCACAAGTTTCGCCGCTGTTTTCGCACTGGCCGTGGTATTTTTGCCGCTTTCAGGTGGTCCGACGGCTGCGGCCGAGGGGCTCAAGTGGCAACTGCCGGTCGTTTCAGACCCGGCTATTCAGGACCGCTGTGATCGGTTGTACAGGGCGGTTCAACGGCTGGCTCACCATCTCCTGCAGAGTGCGCATCCCTGGAAGGAGGATCCCCGGCTGTTGCTTCTGACCGAGAGCCGCAGCGGAGAGCACCATATCCGTCCCAACACCGGCACGGTGGCCGGGCTGGCCTTCCTCTACCGTTTCGGCCCCTACGACGAGAAACAGGTGGGCATGCCCCGTGCGGAACTGCTGGAGACGAAGATTCTGCCCATGATCCGCTATCTGACCACCACGCACGTGACTGGCTCACGGCCGACGAGCGATGGGAAGAAGTGGGGCGATGCCTGGCAGTCGGCCAGTTGGGCCAATGCCCTCGGCCTGGCCGCCTGGTGGCTGGATGACGCTTTGCCTGACGATCTGGCCGCCGAGGTTCGTCGGGTCGTCGCCCATGAGGCCGGGCGATTCGTCTCCGCCGATCCGCCACACCAGATCAAGGACGACACCAAGGCCGAGGAGAACGCCTGGAACAGCATGATTTTCTCCGCGGCCATCCTGCTCATGCCCGACGACCCTCGCCGTCCCCAGTGGGAGGCGGCTTTTCAGAAGTGGGCCCTGTCGGCTTTCCTTCGTCCGGCTGATGAGCGATCATCGGCCTTGGTTGACGGCCGGCCGGTCTCAGAACAGTTCACCGGCGCCAACATCCACGACGACTTCACGCTCGAAAATCATCACATCGTTCACCCCGACTACATGACGACCTGGAGCATGACGCTCGGCTGCTCCCTGGATTTCGTGCTCACCGGCCGGCGTCCGCCCGAGGCCCTGCGGTACAATGCGGCCGGCATTTATGAGAACCTCAAGTGGTTCACCCTGCCGGACGGCGGGTTCATGTACCCGTCGGGGCAGGACTGGACCCTGTACCGCCACGTGGACTGGCTCCACCCGCACCTGCTCATGGCGATTTTCGGCCGTGATCCCGAGGCTTGGCCGCTGGCGGACCAATGCCTGGAGGTGGTCGAAAAGATGCAGGCTCGCACACCGAGCGGGACCATCTACCTGCCGGAGGAGAATTTCTTCGCCTCCGCTCAGTCTGACAAAATGAAGGCCTATTCCCAGGCCTGGCTGGGCCTGCATTTCGCAGAGCGTATCCGGCCGGCCAATCCCAGCCGGCGAGGCGTGCGGCGACTGGAGTCCGCCCGCATCATCCTCCACCGGACGCCCACCTCCGTGCATTCGCTGAGCTGGGGCACCGCCGTGATGGCCCAATGCGTCCCGCTGCGTAAAGATCGCCTGGTCTCGCCTCAGCCGGCCAGCGGGGTCGGAGTCATCCGGCTCAAAGGACAGGACAAACCGCTGCCGGTCTCGCTGGTGGATATTCAACTCGCCGACCGGGCCGATGGCTTTTCCGCCCAACTGGTGCTGAATCACGGCCGGGCCGTGCGGGCGCGCCTGTTCTTCGATTCGCTTCCCGACGGGACCTGGCGCATGCGCGAACAACTCACCGCCCTGGAAGATGTCACTACGTCGGAGATTGCCACCGGCCTGATTGGCATTCTCAACGATCGCCGATGGGTGTATCAACGCGGCGAACGCAAGGTGAGCTTGGACGGGCAGTCTCAAACCGTGGCCGCCTGCTCCGGCCAGCGCTTCCACGGCCAGGCCCGCCGGCTCGACATCGATTCATGCCTGCACATCGCCAGTGAAGCCCCGCTACGGGTCCGCTACCAGGCGGCGACCAAGCCCCACCGCGGCCGGACCACCGATGAACTCTCGCTCAACTGCATTGAGGGGGAGCGCCGCTGGCAAGCCGGCCAGACCATTTCAGAGTACGAAGCAACGGTCCGTTGCAAGCCGGATTGATGATAGGAGATCTTGCGGCGAAACCTTGGCGGGGCATGCCTGCAGCCCATGGTGTTTGGGCAGGATGTCAGTTGTCAGTGGTCAGTTGTCAGTTGTTGGGTCAGTAGTCCTTTTGTCAGTTGTTGGGGGCGTGGGGCACAAGCCAACAGGGGAAGGCGCAGTCTGACGGGGTCGCGAACAGGCGAATCGTGTGGAAAACTTCGATGGTCCACACGCCCCCTGGGGCGGCCGGGCTCCGCACCGGCCGTTCTCACTGTAGCAACCGGGCAGATCCCCGGCGAAGACTGGGCACCCGCCGCTCTTCCACACTTCTGTAGCGGCCGGGCTCTGTACCGGCCGTTTCCCGCGTGGCGACCGGACTCTGTGCCGGTCGTTTCCCGCGTAGCGACCGGACTCCGCCCCGGTCGTTCTTGCCGTAGCGACCGGACGGGGCGCTGGCAAAAGTTGGGTGCCAGGCGGTTCCCGGCCACAACGCCTGTCCCTGTTTAGCTTCAAAAGGCGGGCAAGATGCCCGCCCCCCTACACCGGCGAGACGCCGGTGCCACACTGAACCCTGAACCCCGAACCCTCCCCCTCTCGACTTTCGGTATAACCCTTTCTCCCTTCTCCCTTTCTCACTTTCTCACCTCTGCCTCAACCACCGGCTGGCCTCGTCGTCCCGGGGCTCAAGCTGGCACGGCACCGGTTCGACCGTCTGGCGATGACGCTCCATCTCCTGAAGCAGATCGGCCACGACATCCGGGTGGTCGGCCGCGACGTTGAACTGCTCCGAAGGATCGCGTTCCAGATGGAACAGCAACGGTGGATCGTGCCGCGTGGGCGTCTTCTCGCGGTACGTGACCTGCGTCATGGTATGGATCTTCCAGGGTCCCTTGCGGACGGCGAACAGGTCGCTCTCGTGATAATAGAAGAACGGCCGGTCGGCCAGCGGAGCCCCCTCCAGCAGCAGGCGGGAAATGTCCATCCCGTCCAGCACGCGATCGGTCGGCACCGAGGCACCGGCCAGCCGGGCTAGCGTCGGCAGCAGGTCGAGCGTGCTGGCTACGTCCAGGCGCACGGCCGGCCGGATCTTGCCCGGCCACCAGAAAATCCCCGGCACGCGCATCCCGCCCTCCCAGGTGCTGCCCTTGCCCTCCCGCAACAGCCCGGCCGAGCCGCCGTCCAGCTTCTTGACCAGCCACGGACCGTTGTCGCTGGTGAAGACGACCAGCGTGTTGTCGGCCAGTCCCGTATCCCGAAGCGCCTGCAGGATGCGCCCGACGCTGGCGTCCAGTTCCTCGACCACGTCGCCGTAAAGCCCCCGGGGGCTCCGGCCACGGAACTCGTCCGACGCGAACAGCGGCACATGTGGAAACGTGTATGCCAGGTATAGCAAGAACGGCGCCGCGCGGTTTTGTTCGATGAACCGCACCGCCTCCTCCGTGTAGCGCCGCGTCAGCGTCTCCTGCACCGCGGGCTCCTCGAGCACCTGCTCGCCGCGCATGAGCGGCGTGGGCTTCATGTCGTTGCTGTAGGGAATGCCGAACCACTCATCGAACCCGTGGCGCATGGGCAGGTGTTCCCGCAGGCACCCGAGGTGCCACTTGCCGATGCAGGCCGTCTTGTAACCCCGTTCCTTGAGCAACTCGGCCAGTGTGATCTCTGACGCGGGCAGGCCGCCCGGCGAATTCGGGTAGAGCACGCGCCGGGGCGTGCCCCCGGACATGCCGCTGCGGATGGGCAGCCGCCCGGGGAGCAGCGCCGCCCGGCTGGGCGTGCAGACCGGCGCCGCCGAGTAAAACTGCGTGAGCCGCATGCCTTCGCCGGCCATGCGGTCCAGGTGGGGAGTACGGATGGTCGGATGGCCGTAGCAGCCCAAGTCTCCGTAACCCAGGTCGTCCGCGAACAAGATGACAAAGCTCGGTGGCCGTGCCTGCCCGGCGGGCGCGGCCGGCTCATTGGCCCGCGCTACCGATGTGGCCTGCGATGCACAACACGCAACCAGCGCAGCGAGCACCGTGCTCATGACCGCCCGCGATACGCCCGCGATTTCCGTGGTGAAATGAAGAGTGGTCATAACACGATCCTACCGCGCGTTGCATTGTCAGTCACGATGGTCTGCCGTTTCCGGAAACCCGCCGCCCTCCGGTGCTGTCGTACTCAGGGGAGCGGGAGGTTGGCCCCATGGTATTGCAGTTGAAACCGGAGAAGGCGGCGCCAATCCGATCAAGTGCGAGCCAGGCCAACCCGCGAGGGCCGGTCTGGGTAGCGGCGGTGGCTGCGGCCCTGGTCTCCGGCGGGCTGATGGCCGCCTGCTACTGGCCGGCTAACCTTCACTGGCTGGCCTGGGGGGGCACTGGTCCCGTGGCTGGTTGTGCTGCCCAGGCTGAGCCTGGGGGCGGTCTGGCCGGTGGGGACGCTGCTCGGGCTGGTCTTCTACCGCATTGGTCTGAACTGGGGGTTCTCGGTCAGTGGACCGCTGGCTGGCATCCTTATCGTGGCGTTCTCCCTCTGGATGGGGTTCTCTTTTCGCGTGGCCTGGCTGCTGATCAGCCGTTTCGGCCTCGCGGCCATGCTGTGGGCCGTTCCGCTGACGTTCATGGGGCAGGAGGTGATCCGTTGCGAAGCCCTCCCGCGGTTGCGGATTTCGTTCCTGGCCCTGGGCTACAGCCAGTCGAATAACCTGTGGATCGCGCAGATCGCGTCACTGGGTGGAGTCTATTCTCTTACCGGCCTGTTGACGGCATGCAACGCCGCCATCGCTTACGGCGTCCTCCGGCGGACGCGAGGGGCCTGGTTGCCGGCCCTGGCGATGGCTTTTGCAACAGCGGTCCTCGGCCTCGTTTCCCAACCGCCCGACTACACGGCCAGGCCGCGCGTGCCGGTGGCCTGCGTGCAGGCCGAGACGACCAGAATGGTGCAATACGTAGAGCTGACACGCCAAGCCCTGGAGACTGCTCCGCGCCCGGCCATCATCGTGCTTCCGGAGCATACCATCACGGAATGGGCGGACGGACAACACGCCACTGTGCGGGCACTGGCCGGTCTGGCGCGGGAGCACCGGGCACACATTCTCGTCGGGGCGCACACACGCCCTGAGCGCGGCGGCGGATGCGATTACGACAACGTCGGCCTGCTCCTTGGCCCGGATGGGCGTGTGGCCGCGAAGCAGGCCAAGTGCGTGCCCATCCCATTCTTCCAGGACGGCAATCCGGCCACCCGGCAGCGGGCAGTTCAGACCGAGCTCGGCTGCCTGGGCATTTACGTTTGCTACGACGGTCTCTTCACGGACGTGCCCCGGCGGATGGCGAGCATGGGGGCCGAAGTCTTCCTCGTGCCGGTGATGGACGTAGAAAAGTGGCCGCCGCAGGAGCGTTGGCAGCGCGCCCAGATGGCCCCGTTCCGCTGCATCGAGTTGCGTCGCTGTGCCGTACGGGCCGCCAGCTCAGGCGTCTCGCAGATCATCGACGCCACCGGCCGCGTCCAGGTCTGTCGTACCCGCGACGAAGGCCCCGGCGTGCTGTACGGGGCGGTGTATTTCAACGACGCGCGGACTGTCTTCGCCCGTGGCGGTTACCTTCTCGCCCCGGGCTGTTGCGGTGGCATTCCTTGCGACGATCTTCCTGCTGACGCTCGCCGAGTGGCTCCCAAACCACGCTCGCAGATTCTGGTGGTTGTAAACCTTGTATCGAACCACCCTTGTGTGCGCCTCGTGCTTTCCCTCCCCAGCCGTTTCGTCATCAGGCATTGGGATTTAGGGCTTCATTGGTCATTGGGATTTGGTCATTGGTCATTTAGCCTATAGTCTGATGGTCCTTAACATCATCTGACACACGAGGTGCCCATGCTCTGGTCCCGTTTCTTCATCCCGACGACAAAAGAGACGCCGTCCGACGCAGTTGTCCCTTCGCACCAGCTTGCCGTCCGGGCCGGGCTCATCCGGCAGGTGACGGCCGGGTCATACGCCTACCTGCCGCTGGGCTGGCGGGTACTGCGGAAGATCATCAAGGTCATCCGCGAGGAGATGGAGGACACCTCTCTCCTGGGGGCCATCGAGCTGCACATGCCCGCGCTTCAGCCGGTTGCCTGGTGGCAGCAGACCGGGCGAGTTGAGGACTGGGGGGAGATGTTGCTCCGGCCGGCGGGGAGTGAGTGGCAACGGGGGGTGGTCTTCGCCCCCACGCACGAAGAGGCCTTCACCGATCTGGCTCTCGCCCACGTGAACAGCTACAAGCAGCTTTCCTTGCTCTTCTACCAGATCCAGACCAAATTCCGCGGCGAAGCGCGTCCCGGCGGCGGCCTGCTGCGGCTGCGCGAATTCATCATGATGGATGCCTATTCCTTCGAGGCCGACAAGGCGCGCCTGGACATTACCTATCAGAAGATGTACGCCGCCTTCAGCCGGATCTTCACCCGCTGTGGTTTGCCCTTCCTGGTCGTGGAGGCCGAGCCCGGTCCGATGGGCGGCGAGGCTTCACATGAATTCGTTGTGTTCAGTCCCGCCGGTGATGAGATCGTCGCCCGCAGCGAGGATGCCCAGTACGCCGCCAACCTGGAACGGGCCGCCCGACAGGTGCCGCCGCTGCCCCCGGACCCGCCGGCTGACCAGATGCGCCCGCTCGAAGAAGTCCACACGCCTGGCTGCCCGGGTATCGAGGATGTGGCCCGCTTCCTCAATGTTCCCGCCGACCAGATGATCAAAACGCTCGTGTATGAGTTGGTGCCCGAAGGTGGGAAGGATGCCCGCGCCCCCGGGGATGCCTCTCCGCCGGGGGGGCGGGCATCCCGCCCGCCTCAGTTCCTCGTGGCCTGCGTGCGCGGCGACCAAGATGTAAATGAGCACAAGCTGCGCCGCCTCGTGCGCGAGCGAGGCCTGGGCGGCGAGCCCAGACTCTGCCCGCTCGAAACGGCTGCCGCGGCCGGACTCGTCATCGGCTACGTGGGGCCGCATATCGTCAACCGCATTGCTTGTCATCTGGTCGTCGATCCCGACGCCCGGGCGGCACGGGACGCCGTCACCGGCGCGAACCGCGCCGAATACCACGTCCGGGGCTTCAACTGGTCGCGAGAACTCCAGCCCGAGCGCTTGGCCGCCATGGTGGTGGCCGACATTCGCAACGTGGTCGAGGGCGACCTGGCCCCCAGTCCGCCAGCCATGCCTGGCGCGCGGTTGCGGTTCACGTGCGGGATCGAGGTCGGCCATATGTTCAAACTCGGTACCCGTTATTCGCATCCGATGGGGGCCACTTTTCTCGATGCCGCCGGCCGGTCGCAGGAGCTGGTCATGGGTTCGTACGGCATCGGTCTGGATCGCGTCATGGCCGCCGCCATCGAAGCCCACCACGATACCGACGGCATCGCCTGGCCCATGAGCATTGCTCCCTTTGAAGTCATTATCGTGGCCATCGATGCCCGCGACGATGAGGTCATCACCGCCGCCAAGCGGTTGCACGACGACCTCGAATTGCGGGACGTGGACGTCCTGCTCGACAACCGCGACGAGCGTGCCGGGGTGAAATTCAAGGACGCCGATCTGATCGGCATTCCCCTGCGGATTACCGTGGGCAAAAAGGTCCTGGCCGGTGGGGCGGTGGAGTTGAAAGCCCGCGGCTCCGGCCAGGTCGAACGTATCGAGCTGGATCGGGTCGTGGAGGAGGTGGCCCGTCGGGTTGCGGTCGCCCGGTCTGCTGCCTTTGATGAAGAGCTCAATATCTGACCCCTCCGGAGGGCGGGTATCCTGCCCGCCTTTGAAGGGTTCAGGGTTCGGGGTTCAGGAGAGCGGGCATCTTGCCCGCCTTTCGCGCGCTGCACGCCTCTTGAGCTTGAAGCCGGATATCACTGTTGTGTCAGCAGCGGCTTGCGGTTGGAGCAATGCCGTCGTTCGGCGCTGCTCGCAGCGCAGCAAGCAAGAGGCACAGGCCAACCACGGCTCAAGAGCCGTGGCACATATGGCCTGCGGCATACGTTGCCTCCCCTGTAGCCTAATTGGCCCGCCGACGTTAGCATGAATGCACTTCCCCGGACCTGAGCCGGCAGCGCCAAGCGTGGCGGCCGACCCCGATCTGGATTGGCCCAGGGGAACGGGTTCATTCGCTCAAGCGAGGCACACCATGGCGAAGAAAAAGGCGTATGTACTGGGACTGGACTTCGGCACTAACTCCGCGCGGGCATTGATCGTGGATCCGGCCAATGGCCGGGAGATCGCAACGGCCGTCGCCGATTATCCCAGCGGCCAGGCCGGCGTAATCCTGGACAAGAAAGACCCCAACGTCGCCCGCCAGGATCCCCACGACTGGCTGACCGCCATGACCCGGGCCACCCGAGCCGCGCTCCGGGCAGCGAAGAAGACGGCCGGGTTTGCGCCTGAGGCCATCGCCGGCATCGGCGTGGATACCACCGCCAGCACCCCCATGCCCGTGGACGCCCAGGGCCGAGCCTTGTCCGCGAACAAACGCTTTCGCGGGAACATCAACGCCCTGGCCTGGTTGTGGAAAGATCACACCTCTTTTGCCGAGGCCGGCGAAATTACCGAGGCCGCCCGCAAACAGCATCCCGAATATCTGGCCAAGTGCGGCGGGACTTACAGCAGCGAGTGGTTCTGGGCCAAGGCCCTGCACTGCCTCCGCGTGGCCCCGGCAGTGATCGAAGCCGCCGCCACCTGGGTGGAACAGTCCGACTGGATCCCGGCCCAACTCTGCGGCAATACGGATCCGAGCACCTGGAAGCGAAACGTCTGCGCCGCCGGCCACAAGGGCCTCTACAACGAGGCCTGGACCTGGCCGGAGGCCGCCTTCCTGGCTTCGCTCGATCCTCGCCTGGGCGACCTCCGCCGGCGGGGGCATTTCAACACCACCTTCACCGCGGACCAGAAGTTTGGTGACCTCTCTGCCGAATGGGCGAAAACGCTCGGACTGCCGGCCGGCATCCCCGTGGCGGTCGGATCGGTTGATGCCCACCTGGGGGCCGTTGGGGCGGGCGTCAAGCCCGGCTCGCTGGTGAAGATCCTCGGCACCAGTTCGTGCGACATGATGGTCCACCCGACAAGCGAACCACTCGCCGACATCCCCGGCCTGTGCGGCATTGTCAACGGCTCCATCGTGCCCGGCTATTTCGGTCTGGAGGCCGGGCAGGCGGCCGTCGGCGACATCTTTAACTGGTTCGTCAACCACTTCGATGCCGGCGAAAAGGCCCACGCGAAGCTCTCCGCCGAGGCGGCCAAGCTCAAGCCCGGTGAAAGCGGCCTGCTGGCCCTCGATTGGAACAACGGCAATCGCACCGTGCTGGTCGATCCGCGGCTCACGGGTACGATTCTGGGCCTGACCCTGCACACGACGCGGGCCGAGGTCTATCGGGCCCTGATCGAAGGCAGCGCCATGGGCGCCCGCGTGATTATGGAGCGTTTCGAGGAGTTCGGCGTCAAGGTCGGCGAGGTGATCAACTGCGGCGGCATCGCCGAGAAGAACCCGCTGGTCATGCAGATCTACGCCGACGTCACCGGCCGGCCCATGCGGGTCAGCCGCTCGGCCCAGACCTGTGCATTAGGCTCGGCCATCTTCGCCGCCGTGGTAGGGGGGATCTACGACTCGGTCGAGGCCGCCCAGAAGAAAATGTCCGGCCTCAAGCCCAAAACCTACGCGCCCAACCCCAGACACCATGCGGTCTACAACGAGCTTTACCGCCTCTACCGCCAGTTGCACGACGCCTTCGGCACGCGCGAATACAGCGGGTCGCTGTTTAACGTGATGAAGGACCTGCTGGCGATCAGGGACCGTGCGAGGGGGATAGAGACGAAGAAAAAATGACGAATGTCGAAACCAGAATGACGAAAGAATGACGAATGCCTGAATGACGAAACGGGAGGTCCGGTGGCTCTTCGGCATTCGGGCTTCGTCATTCGACATTGATTCGTCATTCGGATTTCGTCATTCGGGTTTCAGCTTGGAGGTATCCAGTGCCCCTGACACTCACCGCCATTCAGCGTCGCGTCCTTGGCGTGCTGATCGAGAAATCGCTGACCACGCCCGGCAGCTATCCGATGTCACTCAATGCGCTGGTCACCGGCTGTAACCAGCTCACCTGCCGTGACCCGGTGATGAACGTGACCGAGGCGGAGGTCTCCAAAGCCGTCTATGAACTCCAGCGTTTGCTGATCGTCAAGCAGGCCGACCCCGATCGCACCGCGCGGGTCAACCGCTTCAAGCACAACGTCGAGGAACGCTGGGGCTGGGACAACCGCCAGCGCGCCATCATGGCCGAACTGCTCCTGCGCGGCCCGCAAACGGTGGGGGAGCTCAAAGCCAATGCCTCGCGCATGACGCCCATTACCGAGTTGCAGTACGTGGCCGACCTGCTGGCCAACTTCGCCGCCCAGGATCCGCCCCTGGTTCGCGAACTGCCGCGCCAGCCCGGCCGGAGCGTCCCCCGCTTCGATCACACCTTCTACCCGGACGACGAGCCCCACGCGGGTACGGCCGCCCCAACCGCCGTAACCTCGGCTCCCGCATCCGCCGGGCCTGCCACTGCCCCGGCCACGCCCGCCACCCCGCCCGGCCCTGATATCAGTGCGCTGGAGGCTCGCGTGGCCCGGCTGGAGGCGGAGCGCGCCGAACTGCGCGAACAGGTTCGGTCCCTGAAACCGGAGCCTTGAACCGGCCCCTGTAAGGCCCCGACCGAAGACTGGGTGACTGGTCGTTCTCCATAACAACTGCTGTTCTCCATAACATCCGTAGCGGCCGGGCTCCGTACCGGCCGTTTCACGGATAAAACGCTTGCTCCTTGTTCGGATTCAAGAAGGCGGGCAAGATACCCGCCCCCCGATCAGATTCGCAAA
>JAAXZI010000202.1 GCA_012719955.1 Phycisphaerae bacterium
GCGTGCCCCCGCATTCGTGACCATCCGCCGGGGATTAACTACTCCCGTCACGGCAAAACCGGCCTTGATCTGGTTGTCGAGGATGCTGTGCCCGCCGACGACCGCCACCCCCGCTTCGGCCATCTTGTCGATGCCCCCGCGCAGAATGGCCGTGCAGACCTCGTCCGGCAGTTCCCGGATCGGAAATCCCAGGATCGAGAGCGCCGTCACCGGCCGCCCCCCCATCGCGTACACGTCATTCACCGAGTTGGCCGCCGCGATCTGTCCGAAGGTGTACGGATCATCCACCGACGGGCAGAACACGTCCACCGTCTGCACCAGGGCCATATCGTCGCTGATCTGGTAAACCCCGGCGTCATCCCCCGCCGCCGCCCCGCCCAGCACTCGCGGATCGCTCACCCCCGGCAGCCCCGACAGCACCCCCTTGCGCGACGCCTGATCGATCTTCGAGGCACACCCCGGCCGTTCCCCCAGCCGGGTCAGACGGACCGTATCCGGCGGCGGTTCCAGTCGTTCCCCCGCACACAGACAAACATCCTTCTCGCGCAACAGCTCACAGGGGCAGGGCCATTGCGGATTACAAATGCAGTGTCCCAGCCGGATGGATCGATCCATCACCCGTTTGCGATTGGTCAGATTCCGCTGCTGCACCGCGGCCCCCTGGAAAGATGCTAATCATTAAGACCGGAAATAGTTTACGTCCAATCCAAAGCGGATCAATCGCCCCCCTGGATTCCCCGACATGCGTCTGGTCATGCACGGCTTCCGGCTCTTCGGTGCCGCGAACCGCCCACGTCTCTCTGTCGGACCCACAGCGCCGACAACCCGCTGAGAAACATGAATTTACAACCATCCCGACACGGCCGATACGATGCCGGTCTCCGCAAGACCCAACTGCCGCCGGCAACGTATAACAGAGGAGCCCTGCACTGGAACTCAGATGAGGGCGGCTTCGCCAACCTCTTTGCCCCGGGCGCGGTCGGGTGTATAAATGTCGCATGGCCGCAGGGGCGGCAGGCTAAAGCCGATCCCGGGAAGCATGGCATCGGCTCCTCGCTGAGGCGCGTGCAGGCGGGAACCTGTGCCACTCGGTCTGCCGAGACAGGCTCTCAGGGCCTATCCGAACAAGGCGTGTGCCGCTGCTTTGCGAGCAGTGCCATCGGGCGACCCGAGGTCGCCGTGACAGCGGCGCATTCCAGGGCCAACCGGTCCAGGTCTGCTGGGCGGGGCTTTGTAACCGTAAGGATGCACATGGCGAAAGAAACTGCACCCGCGACACGGGCTCCTGTGGCCAAGTCCACGGTCGAGAACATCAAGGACACCCTTGAGTCCATCGTCGTGGCCTTTATCCTGGCCTTCATCTTTCGCGCCTTCATCGTCGAGGCGTTCGTTATCCCCACCGGCTCGATGGCCGTCACGCTCTACGGCAACCAGGTGACCAACACCTGTTCCACGTGCGGCTACGAGTATGCCCGTGGGATCGACCAGAACGAGCAGGAACAGGCCATCCGGCTGCGACTGGCCAAGCTCCCGCTGAAATGCCCCAACTGCGACACCACCCCGGACCACGTGGATCAGGCCGGCCTCATCCATCCCGACAGCGGCGACCGCATTCTGGTCCACAAGTGGCCCCTGGACGTCGCCAGCCATGCCCTCGGGCCCAAGCGCTTCGACGTCACCGTCTTCAAAGATCCCACTGACGGAACCACCAACTTTATCAAGCGTCTGGCCGGCCTGCCCGGCGAAGTCCTCGAGATCATCGATGGCGACATCTACACCGCTCCCCTGGAGCCGACCAAGGATCATCCCGGCCTGAACAAGGCGGCACCCGGCCTCGTCGAGCGCCTGGAGCAACTGCGACAGGACGTCTACAACTGGGGCGCTACCGGCCAAGGGTCCCCGGATGAGATCAAGCGCCGTTACCAGGAAATCAACGAGGAGTTGCTGCCCCACCTGCGAATCCGGCGAAAGATCCTCGAGGCTCCTCGCGCCCAGCAGGCCCTCTGGGTCAACGTCTACAACCACGATTTTCTGCCCAACTATGACCGCTTCAACAATGCAGAGGGCGGCGCCGCCGGCATTCGCCGCGTCGGCTGGTATGAGGAGGGCAGCGTCAGGGCGTGGGATACGAGTCAGCGCGAGATCGTCTTCAGGCCCCCCGCTCCCAACGCGGGCCCCGTCTTCATCTGTTTCGACGGTAAGCCGATCGACGACTTCTCCGCTTACAATTCCGAACACAACAACAGCTATCCGAACAAGGTCGGAGACGTCCGCCTGCGGTTCACCTGGTTCCCCGAAAACACCGCCGGCAACGGCGGCATCGTCCTGCGGATGAACCGCGACGAAGCCACCTTTACCGCGGAAATCGCCGCCAACGGCTCCGCCAGGATCATTCACGCCCAGCCGGGGATGACGGGCGGCCAGACTGTCATCGCTGAACGATCCCAGCTCTTTAACCCCGGTCAGGCGATCAACATCGAGTTCATGAACGTTGACTATGTCGTCCGGCTGATCGTGAACGACAACATCCTCGAATCCAAATCCAGCCAGTACGAACCCGACGTCGTCCGCATCATGAAAAAACGCCAGGGCGAAACCTACGACGTCAAACCCACTGAGGTACGCATCGGCGCGCTGGGCATCCCGTGCCGGCTCCGGCATGTGGTCCTGGAACGCGACGTGTACTACCGTGACACCCACCAGGTGGAGCCAGGCCGGATTGTGAATCCTCAGACCGGCGTCACTCGGACTAATCCTTACCTCGGATGGCCCGGTTGGGGCACGGCCGGCATGCCCATTCTGCTGCGCAGTGAACGCTGGGTGAACGGAAGGAAACTCCCCGGCGAGTATTTCATGCTGGGCGACAACAGCCCGGCCAGTAAGGACTCCCGCCTGTGGTGGGAGATCGGCCCTCATCTGGTGGCGATGGGGCCGGAGTACACCGTAGGCACCGTTTCCGGCGATCAGCTCATCGGGGAGGCCTTCTTTGTATACTGGCCTGCCGGCTATCGCCGCCCGTGGGCCGGAAACGTCGGATTTATCCCCAATGTGGGCCGGATGCGATGGATCCGTTGACGGAGGGGCCAAAGTTATCCACAATGCATGCACGCCAAAGTGGAGTTCTCCATGGCTCAGCCGCAAGCGGCCGGGTGCAAGCCCCACGGGGGCTTACAATGTGACACGAAAAACAGGTGAAAACCCTAATGCGAGAAATCGCCGTATGTTAGACGCTGTCTGGACGCCGTTTCGGTCATCCCATCCATCCTTTGATGGAGCGGGGCTGACGGTCGGGCTCAGGCGGGTTTCCGTCCGCGGAAGGAGACTTTTCAACAAGTTGTCCACTGACCTTCGGCGTCCATTTGGCATTTTCCGGGGGAGTTAAGAGGGCCCTATGCCCAAATCAGCTAAGCTGCTTGAAACGATTGATTTGGTAAAGCGTTACGGTAGCCGGACGGTGGTTGACCGGGTCAGCTATTGCGTTAAGCACGGCGAGATCGTCGGCCTGCTCGGCCGTAATGGCGCCGGCAAGACCACCAGTTTCCGCATCACCATCGGCATGATTACTCCAAATGCCGGAAAGGTGATCTTCAACGGCGAGGACATCGCCGACCTGCCCATGTACAAGCGCGCCCAGCGCGGCATCGGCTATCTCTCGCAGGAGCCCAGCGTTTTCCAGCGGCTGACCGTGCGCCAGAACCTTCTGGCCATCCTCGAGGGCATGCCTCTGCGCCGGCGGGAACGACACGCGCGGGCCGACAACCTGCTTGATTCCTTTGGTCTGCTGCATCTGTCCAACCAACTGGCCCGCAGCCTGTCGGGCGGCGAGCGGCGCCGCCTGGAAATCGCCCGGGCCCTCATCACCGAGCCGCAGTTGATCCTGCTGGACGAGCCCTTCAGCGGCGTGGACCCCATCGCGGTCGAAGGCCTCCAGCGCGAGATCACCCGGCTGCGCTCAGAGCACGGTATCGCCATCCTGCTCACCGACCATAACGTCCGCGAAACGCTTTCGGTCACCGATCGCAGCTACATCATCCATGAAGGCCAGGTCATCGCCGAGGGCACCCCGCGCGACCTGATCAATGACCCCAAGGTTCGGCGCATTTACCTGGGCAACACCTTCCGCGGCGACGAATTCGACGAGCCGGAATCCACCTCGCGACCGTGAGAATATACGGTGGCCAGGCCAGGTAGCCGGTGAAAGCGGGCTACCAGCCCTTTTCTGTGCGGCGACCGGGCTCCGTACCGGCCGTTCTCCCCTTAGCGTCTCGACTCCGTAGCAGCCGGGCTCCGTACCGGCCGTTCTCCATCCTTTCCGTGCCCGGTGTTGGCCGGATGAAACGCCCGCTCCCCGTTTGGATTCAGGAAGGCGGGCAAGATGCCCGCCCCCCCAGATGCTACCCTGAACCGTGAACCCTCCCAGGCGGGCAGGATGCCCGCCCCCCGATCAGATTCACAATGACATCGCGGACGGTTATTTAGCGACCGGCCGGTTCGATGGACAACACGCGCACGTCGAGCGCGGGCAGGTTGAGCTCGATTGTTGTGCCGCCGTCGTCCGCCGCGGCCGGAAGCTGCTGACCGGTAAGCAGGTCCGAGACGGCGGGCTGACCATCCAGCCGGGCCTTCATCGTGGCCACCCCGGTTCCGTGATTCATCGCGATGAGCAGCCGTCGCCCATCTCGCCCTTCCAGCACACGGGCCTCCAGCCACGCCTCCGGCGGCTGGTAATCAATGCGCACCGCCTCCCGGACGCCCGCCGCGCGGGCAAAACCGGTCAGCAGCCTGCCGATGTGGGGGGCGTGCGAGCTGTCGTAATGATGGAACAGGAGCGTGCCAACGTACAGTGTGCGTCCCCGGCCATACTCACCCGTGATCAAACCCGGGCTGCCGTCGGCGAACTTTGCGACCACGCGCCCACCCTCGAGGACCTGCAGCTTTTCCTGATAGCGATGCACCGGCAGCTCGGCGCCGGCCGGCAGGGACACAAACTCCTCCACCAGTTTCAGCGCGCCCCCGGCGTGCGGATTGACCTCCATTTCCCGGCAGTGGAAGACCTCGTCCAGCCCTGCGCCGGGCACCGTCTCGTAGACGAAGGTGCGTTCATCCTTGAGCCCGCACCACAATGCGCCGGCAAGCCACCCGCCCTGGCGGACAAATTCGGCCAGTTTCGCCCCCTCCTCGCGCGTGAGCATGTACGCGAATGGAAGATAAACCACCTTGTACCGGCCCAGATCGCCGCTGAGGATGTGTTCCGGCGTGATAAAGTCCACGGGGATGTTGGCACGGTAGAAAGCCCGATACGCTCCCCGCACGCTGTTGGTATAAAGTCCCGAGTTCTGCTCGCCGGCAGCCTGAAGGAAGGCCCGTGGATCGTGCAGGATGGCAACCTGGGCCTGGACCGGCCGGCTCTCCAGCAAGCGGGCGGCATGTTTCTGGAAGTCGGCACAAACCTGACCGGCCGCGCGGGCCCGGTCGGTCAGGCTGCCATCGTAGTTGACCAGCCCGAAGCCGGAGGCCTCGATGCCGGTTGTCTCCGGCCGCCAGTTCCAGTAGAAGATGCCGCTGATGCCGTGGGCCACCGCCTGCCAGTTCCACAGGCGGATATCCGCCGGCGTCGGGTTACGTGAGCGGTAGTTGAGCCCGTAGATGCTCGGCCCGCCTTGCAGCTCCTCGATCCACATGGGGTTGTCGCCCGCCGCGGATTTGAGGCCGTCGAACATCATGGCCCCGTACAGCGGTTCATACTTGCCAAAACTCCGCTCCAGCCAGAAGGGGAAGAACGACAGGCCCAGCACGTCGAAATGCCGGCCCATCTGGTACTCGTCCGTACAGGCATACAGATAACTCCAGCCCCAGCCGCCGAAGTGGCAGGTGATCGGATGGTGCGGATCCGCCTTGCGGGCCGCGTCGGCCTTGATCCGCTGGAAGTCGGCCGTGTTCCACAGCATGAACTGCCGCCAGTCCTGCCAGAAGATCTGGGCGCGCTCGAAGCTGCCGACGCGCACCGGCTCGACGTCCTGCCAATCGCGGTGATACGTGGCCCACACCTCATTGAGTTTCTGAATGGTCCCGTACTTGCGTTGGAGCCACTCACGATACCGCGCGACGGTGTGCGGGCAGTAGCAATACAGCCGGGCATCCCAGGGCTTATCCACCGGCCCAAGTGACGTGACCCAGATGCCGGCCTCGGCACCAAGGTCCCAGGCCAGGACGGAGGGGCGATCCCGGTAGCGTTCCACCACGCGGGTCACGAACCGCTCGATGGCGGTCCGCACCTCCGGGTGATCCCAGCAGGCCGGGCCGGGCTTGTAGCCGTCGGCAGCCTCCCACTGGCTGTTGGCGTGTACCTTGGCGACCCACTCCGGCTGCAGCTCCGGCCAGGGCCACAGCAGCACCTTCAGGCCGTGCTTCTCCACCAGCTCCATGAGCTTGTCGAGCCGGCGGAAGTCATACTCGCCGGGCGCCACCTCGATGTCATACCAGTCCACGTGGGCAGCCAGCGTGTTAAAGCCGACCTCCTTCATGCGGGCCAGATCCTTGTCCATGTACGCAGCCCACTCATCGATGGGCGGCAGGTAGTGCTGCCAGTGCGAGATGGTGCTCATGTGCATCGCGCCATAGGGAAAGAAGGCCGGCGGATCACCGCCGGCCGGGCGCGGGGCGGGTTGGGCGGCGACGGAGCAGACGAGGAACAACCCTGCGGCGCTGGCCACAAGAGCAGGAATTACGAAAGAGCGAAAACAGGAAAAGAAACCCATCGATGCACCTCGGATCAGGAGCGCGGGCCTGGCGATTACCACGGCCCTTCCAATTTTTCACGAGAGCTGCCAGAATACCCGTGGATGGCCTGAACTGAAAGACCACCAACAAGGAGAAACCCATGACGCGAGTTCCCCTCTTCCTGTCGATCGCCGTGAGCGCCGCCCTGGTGACAACTCTGACCGGCTCGACCCGTGCGGACGATGTCCGCCGGCTGCCGGTCTCGGAATACCGTGACAAGATGAAAGCCGGCTGGCTGGGCCAGATGGCCGGCGTGGCCTGGGGCGCCCCCACCGAGTTCAAATGGACCGGCGCGGTCATTCCCAAGGACAAAATGCCGGCCTGGAAGCCGGAGATGATCAACGGGAGCTTCCGGCAGGACGACCTCTACGTGGACATGACTTTTCTGCGCACGCTGGAGGAACACGGCCTGGACGTCTCCATCCGCCAGGCGGGCATTGACTTCGCCAACAGCGGTTACCCGCTCTGGCACGCCAACAAGGCCGGACGGGATGCGCTGCGCAGCGGCATCGCCCCGCCGGATTCCGGCCATCCGCAATTCAACAAGCATGCCGACGACATTGACTACCAGATCGAGGCCGACTTCGCCGGGCTGGTCTCACCGGGTTTGCCGAACACCGCCATTGCCCTCGGCGAAAAGTTCGGCCGGCTGATGAACTACGGCGACGGCCTGTACGGCGGACAGTTCGTGGCGGGCATGTACACCGAGGCGTTCTTCGAGAAAAATCCCGAAAAGATCGTGCGGGCCGGGCTGGCCTGCATTCCGGAAGGCAGCCAGTACGCCGAATGCATTCGCGATGTGATCACCTGGTATCAGGAAAACCCCTCGGACTGGGGCAAGACCTGGCAAAAGATCGAGGACAAATACAACCGCAACCCCGATTACCGCAAGGCCTCCTGCGAAGGCCTCAAGCAAGGATCGCTGTTTAATATTGACGCCAAAATCAACGGCGCCTACATCGCGCTGGGGCTCTTGTATGGGCGAGGGGATATTGACCGGTCCATCAGGATCTCCTGCCGGGCCGGCCAGGACTCGGACTGCAACCCCTCCAACGTGGCCGGCGTCCTGTTCACCACGCTGGGATTCTCCCGGGTGCCCGACAAGTTCAAGGAAAAACTCGATGAAAGCCAATACTGGAGCCACACCAGTTACAACTTCCCGAAACTGATCGCGGCCTGCGAGAAGGTCGCCCGCGAGGCGGTGGTCAAATCCGGCGGGCGCATCGAGAAAGATGCCAGCGGCGAGGAAATCTTCGTGCTGCCCGTGCAGCAGCCCAAGCCGAGCAAGTTGGAACAGTGCTGGGCCCCGGGGCCGATCGCCAATAGCCGGTTTACCCCCGAGGAGATGGCCAAGATCAAGCCGCCCACGGAAGAGCCGCCGAAGTAGCCGTAAGAGAAGGTGGGGTGGCGACCGGGCTCCGTACCGGCCGTTTCGCTCATCATCCGTTTTCCGTAGCGGCCGGGCTCCGTACCGGCCGCTTTTCTCATGAGTACAGCCAACACCCGGCTTTCGCCGTTTACCCGGCGCAGCCGCCAGGACTCTGCGCCGTGGCGCCAGTGCCCTTTCCAGGCCAAGAGTGTCGCGCTTTGCCCCTTGAGGCGGACAGGATGTCCGCCCTCCAGACGCACTGAGGCCGGCCGGATGCCCGCCCCCGACAGCGCTGCCCGTCCCGGCGATCTATGAATGGCCTCGGTCCGTTCGTACCTTCGCGATCGGTTGATGGTCAAGCGTCGTAGTCGCGGGCCGGCCGGGATCGCAGACTGTTGGCCTCGTCATCGTTCACGAAGGCCTCTTTGGCCGGGTCGAAGGTTAGCTTTCGATTCAAGATCCACGACAACGCGGCCGCGTGGCAGGCGATGTGCGAGTGACGCATGACCTGCGGATTCGCGGCGGTTTGGCTCCGCGAGCGCATGCAATCGAAGAAATTCCGCGCATGGGCGGAGACGTCCAGCCCTGCGACGGTCTCGAACTGCTTCAGCTCGCTCTTGAGCGAGGCCGGATGCACTTCGATCTCGCCGCTGTCGCCCGTTTCCACCCACCCCTCGTCGCCCACGAAGCGCACCGGGCAGGTGCCCAGGCGCTGAATCCACCCGGGACGTTCGCCGAACGGGGTCTTGAGGAAATCGAGCACCAGTTTCACGCCGTTGGCATACCGGCAGGTGATCTTGTCGCTCGAAGGCTCGTACTCAACGGGCATGGTGTCGTCGGCGTCGTTGGCCCACTGGCAGAGATCGACGGTGTGCGCGCCCCAGTCCAGCAGGCGGGCGCCCGAATCGAAGTCCCAGTATCCGCGCCAACGGCCGGCCACGTACTTGCTGTTGTACGGCCGCCAGGGGGCGGGGCCCAGCCAGAGATTCCAGTCGCAGACGTCGCGAGAGGGCGTAGGCTCGCCGGGCAACCAGTCATTGGCCAACTGCGGCATGTAGACCGAGGCGTAGAGCGTGTGGATTTTGCCCAGCTTGCCGCTGCGGGCCAACTGCACCGCCTGCTGGAAATTCGGCACGCTGCGGCGCTGCGTGCCGGCCTGAAAGACGCGCTTGGTGGCCTTCATCACGTCGGCCAGTTCCTGGCACCAGGCGATGGTCAGGCCGCAGGGCTTCTCGCTGTAGACGTCTTTGCCCGCTTTGGCCGCGAGAATCGAGGCCGGGGCGTGCCAACGGTCGCCGGTCGCGATCAGGACCGCGTCGATGTCCTTGCGGGCCAGGAGCTCGCGGAAATCGCGGTAGAGAACGCAATCCTTGTTGCCGTAGTGCTCATCGACCAGGGCCTTGCCCGCCTCGCGCCGGCTGGCCTGCACGTCGGCGATGGCCACGCACCGGACGTCAGGCATGGCCAGCATGGCCTTCAAATCGTACCTGCACCGCGACCCGATGCCGATCACGCCCAGGGTGATGCGTTCGCTCGCGGCCACGGCCCCGCCAAGCCCCAGCGCGGAAGCTGAGACCATCCAGGGCAAGGGCACGGCGGCACCGGTGGCGAGTGATTGCTTCAGAAAGCTGCGACGGCTCGAAAGGGGCTGTGCGGCCTGCTTGCTCATATTGTCCTCTCCTGTTCGTTTACGGCACCGGCATGAGCGGGCCTGTCCTCGCCGCCGGGCGGGCGTCATTGTACCGCGCCACCCTCCATACGGCAGCATGCCCGCGGGCCTTGCGGCATTTCCGCACCAGCATCCAAGCCGCTCCGCTTCGCCCCTCTAGCCCCTGCTCTGTCTTCTTCGTATATTGTCCGCGCGAGAAGGGCCGACGCACGGCGCGGCGCCGCGCGCCCTTCACTCGCGATCCCCGGTCTGTAAGGAGGACACATGAACGCTTTCACTCCGGCGATGGTCATGTCCCTGGCGGCGTTGCTGATCGGCCTTCAGGCCGCCGACGCTCAGGCTCAGGACGCACCCGGCAGCTTCAACGGCCTGCATATGAACATGGGCAATCTCTCCCGGCTGTCCAACGCCAAGAGCCGCTCCATCTCGGCCGAAAACTTCACCGGCGAAAAAGGCAAGGGCGGCATGTCCACCACCGGCCATGCCGCGAAAGGCGCGGCCCGCGACCTGGGCCTGGGCTGGAAAGTGTCCCCCTATATTCGCGTGAAACCGGGCGAGACCTTCACACTGGGCGAGATCCATGGTTCCGGTGCGATCCAGCACATCTGGCTGACCCCCACCGGCCACTGGCGTTACTGGATCCTGCGCATGTACTGGGATGGCGAGGAGAACCCCTCGGTTGAATGCCCGGTCGGCGATTTCTTCGCCTGCGGGTGGGGCAAGTACGCCCAGGTGTCCAGCCTGGCCGTGTGCGTCAACCCCGGCAGCGCGTTCAACTGCTACTGGCCCATGCCGTTCCGCAAGTCGGCCAAGATCACCATCGAGAATCTTTCGCAGAACGAAGAGGTCCTCTATTACCAGATTGACTACACCTTGACCGACGTCCCCGCGGACGAGGCCTACTTCCACGCCCAGTTCCGCCGGGTCAATCCCCTGCCCTACAAGCAGGTCTACACCATCCTGGATGGCGTGAAGGGCAAGGGCCACTACGTGGGCACCTACATGGCTTGGGGCGTAAACAACAACGGATGGTGGGGCGAAGGTGAAATCAAATTCTACATCGACGGCGATATCCCCGAAGGCGTGAGCACGCACGAGGGCGTCGCCGAGCACGGCGGCAAGTACTTCCCCACCATCTGCGGTACCGGCACCGAGGACTACTTCTGCGGGTCGTACAATTTCGAGAACAAGGAAACCCGCCAATACCAGGAGTTCACCACGCCATACGCCGGCATGCCGCAGGTCATTCGCCCGGACGGGCTGTACCAGTCGCAGCAGCGGTTCGGGCTGTATCGCTGGCACATTATGGACCCGATCCGGTTCGATGAGGATCTGCGCGTGACCATCCAGGCCATCGGTTGGCGCAGCGGCGGGCGCTATCTGCCGTTGCAGGATGACATCGCCTCAACGGCCTTCTGGTATCAGACCGAGCCGCACCAGAAGTTCCCTCCACTGCCGGATCGGGACAGCCTGGAAATCCAGTGACCTGACGGCCGGCGGCCCGGCGCCTGGCAAAAGGCGACTCGCCCCAAGCCTGGCGCGGGCCGGAAGGTTTCACCTGCCGGGGCGCGGTCGGTGTATCGGGTGGCGGCCGCCTGGGGGTCGCCTGGCCCGACCTCCGGCCTCGCCCCGCCTGCTCCTGGATGCAGCCCGTGACCTTCTCATACGGATCCCCAATGAATCTTGCGCGTTGGACGCCCCACCTCTTCACCTCTTCAGCGGTGAGGGCGCAAAGATTCAAACGATCAGCAGCGTGGAGACCAACAACCAGGCGGGTCAACGCGGACTCGAGCTCCTGATCATGGCGGCTCATGGCCCCCCGCCGCCGGACTATTGAGGAGCTCCGACAGGCCGAAGCCTGTTAA
>JAAXZI010000203.1 GCA_012719955.1 Phycisphaerae bacterium
CCCCTGTCAACAACACCTCACGCTGGGCGAATCCATCGAAGGGCGGCCCATCGAGCTTTTCGTCTTCGGCGAGGGCGGCGAAACCACCCTCATCATCGGCGGCATCCCCGGCAATGAAGCCACCGGCAGCTACGTGGCCATCGCGCTGATCGAATACCTGAAGGAGCACCCCGATATCTACGCCGGGCGCTGCATCATGATCGCCCCGGCCGTCAACCCCGACGGTCTGGCCGCCGGCACCCGCGGCAACGCCAACGGCATCGACATCAACCGCAACTTCCCGGCAACCAACTTCCCGCGTCGTCCGGACCGGAAATTCGGCGGCGGCCGTAAGCCGCTCAGCGAGCCTGAAACCCAGGCCATCCGCGACGCCATCGAACACGCCCGTCCCGCGAAGATCATCTCCCTCCATTCCATTCGCCGCGGCCGGCACGGCAACAATTTTGACGGTCCCGCCCGTGACCTGGCCGAGGAAATGAGTCGTTACAACGGCTATCCGGTGCTCTCCACCATGGGCTACCCCACACCGGGCAGTCTGGGCTCCTGGGCCGGGGTGGATCAGGGGATCCCTACCATCACCCTGGAACTGCCCCGCGATGCCGACGGCCCCACCTGCTGGGCCGAAAACCGGGCCGCGCTTCTGGCCGCCATTCGCCTGTCGATGGGAGCGCCTGCTGACGTTGACCCACCCCTCCTTGGCAAGTAGTATCATGCGGCCATGCCAACGCAAACTGAATCCTTCTGGGCTCGTCTGACTGCCTCCCTGCGCCGCCGTCCGGCCGATGGCTCCGAACGCCAGCCGACGCCCCCGCCGCACGAGGAGGATCCGCTCATCCAGCCGGCCGACGCAGAGGTAGGCGGCGAACAGACCGCCCGCAGCGGCCCACTGGCCACCTGGCGCCGCCGGGACCAGGCCATCATCCAGCTCCAGGAAGGCTACGAAAAGGTCACGCGCGTCGTTGAGGAGATCCAGACCCACCTCGCCCAGCAAGGCGAGCGCACCGAACGGATCTGCAGCGCGCTGGAGCAGATCGCCCGGGCCATGGCCGAATCGCCCCAGATCGCCCGCCAGCAGGCTCAGACGCTGAACACGATCTCCACGCAGCTCGAGGCCGCCAACGTCCGCTCGCAACGGCTGGCCGACCTGATCAGCGAGATTCCCCAGGCCGCGCGGACACAGTCCGAAACCCTCGCCGGCATCAGCCGGCAGCTCGAACTCTCCAACGAGCAGGCGGTCATTAATTCACAGGTCATGGACCGCCTCGGCGGCAGCCTGCGCACCATCGGCGAGAGCAGCCAAACACAGGGCGAGATCCTGCGGGAAATGAGCCGTAAGGCCGCCGAGCAGAGCGAGCAGCTCGCCCGCCTCATCGAGCACCAGGGGCATCGCTTCATGGTGCTCTTCGCCGTGACCATCGTGATGGCCCTGGCGGCCGTCGCCGCGGTGGTCGTCGGGCTGGCCGTCCGGCCATGATCGGGTACACAGGCGCGCCGCCCGCACTCCCGCTCCAAGCTCTTGAGGGTCAATCCTCGATCGGCAGAATCAGCCGGCACAACAGAGCCGTTACCCGCTCCAGAACGTGTGCAGGCAGGCGACCTTTGACCCGCGCATGGCGGCCACGCCAATCAATGCACTTGACCTGGTCCGCGATGACAGCACTGTTCTCGTCGATCCGAACCAGAAACGGCCAAGGCTTGTCCACTTGCGAAGTCATGGGGCAGACGATAGCCAGCCCAGCTTTGAGGTTGTATTCGCGATGCGACAATACAAGCGCAGGGCGATGACCGGCCTGCTCGTGCCCCACCTGAGGATCGAAGTCCAGCCACACCACATCGCCCCGCGAGGGACACAAGCTCCGAGGCATCACCAGACCTCCCGGCCAACAGGTTGCCCCCAATCAGCAAGCTCCGGGCGGTCCTGCGGCTTGATTTGGGCCAGAAGCTCCTTGAGCGAAGGCACTTGAACGGGCCGCAGAATCAGCCGATCCTCTTCGCGGGACACTTCCAACTCGACACCTTCCCGGATAGCGGCTTGCCGGGCAATCTCTTTGGGTATTCGGACGCCGAGACTATTGCCCCATTTCTGGACTCGAACAGTCATGACGAACCTCCTCAGGATATACCATAGGATATACCCTGCGTCACGTCCAGACCACAAGCGGGCAATCAGCAGCGTTCACCTCGTGGTATCCCACCCCTCCTGCCTGAGCGTGCCGATGAAATGTGGCTCCTCCGTGTAGCCCGGGACCATGGGCATCACGTTCCGCTCGCCCAGCAACTTCGCGAAATCAAGCCCGCCGTTGCGCAGCGCGTCCGCGAAGCCGAGGGCGGCCACCGCATGCCAGATTACAAAGGCCGAATCAAAATCGATTTCGCGGCAATCCCTGTCCGGCTTGAACGGGCCCAACCTCTCCATCATATCTTGCCTGGCAATTCACTGGTTTCCGCGTAGAGCAGGTCCCTCTGCCTGTCCCAGTCGCCCTCCTCACTGTTAAGCCAAGTCGGAGGTCATGAGATTCCAGAGCAGATCGCTGAGCGTCTTGCGTTTGGATTTGGCTATGCTGTGTCCCTGTTTAAACCTTGAGTTGCCCGCATTCTCACATGTGCACGATCCCCCTACTTTTTCGGCGAGAAGCTGAAACAGGTCAGGGCCATCAGTTGCAGCAGCGTGGCGAGTTGCAGCCGGACGAGCTCCTCGGAGGGCATCAACTCGCCGCGCAGCCAGCCGAAGAGTGCCCAGGTCAGGGCGGCGATGGCCCCCATCTGTAAAATGGACCCCACCAGCTTGCCCAGCGAGAATTCCTCCGCCCGGGTGCGTTTGTCCACCGTCCGCAGGAAGGCGAGGATCTCCTGAAGGATGACGGCCGCGTCGTTCGCCGACTCGGAGCCGCCGGCCCTGGCGGACTCTTCGCGCCGGCCGGCCTCAGTCTGCATCCCTGGCGACGCCTGTTCCGCTCCGCCCGGGTCCCCGCCGGCCCGCCGGGTGTACTTGAGCACGATCTCGGCGGCCTCCTCGACCGAATCGGCCACGAAATCCACGTCGCCGCCCTTGCGGGGCGACTCCGTCGATCCGGGTCGGCGAACCAGAACCGTCCGGCAGCCGGCCGCATGGCCGGCTTGGGCATCGTGCAGGGAATCGCCGATCATCCAGGAGCCGGCCAAGTCGATCTTGCGCTCCAGCGCCGCCTGCAGGATCATCCCTGGCTTGGGCTTGCGCAGCTCGCTGTCCTGGCGGTATTTCTCAACTACCGCTTCTTCGCCGGCCAGGTACGGGCAAAAGTAGATCGCATCGATCCTGGCCCCCTGCTCGGCAAACAGGGCCACCATGCGATCGTGGATTCGCTCCAGCGTGGCTTCGTCGAACAACCCCCGGGCGATCCCCGATTGGTTGGTGACGATGACGTTCTCGAATCCGGCCGCCGACAACCGCTTCAGGGCCTCGGCCGCGCCCGGCAGGAGCTCCACCTGGGCCGGGTCACTGATGTAGCCAGGATCCCGGATGAGCGTATTGTCCCGATCCCAGAAGACTGCTACGGATTGCATGGATAACAATATGGGGGATTCCGGGCCGGGGTGCAATGGGGGCCTGGGGTTACCTGTTCTTTGTTCTTTGTCCTTGGTCCTTTGTCCTTGGTCCTTGATCACCGTTTTTTGCCCCACCAAGGACAAAGAACCAAGGACCAAGAACTACGTTCCCACTCGATTCCGCCTCGCTATAATTACGTCTTATATAGGGAAAAAGCATGCCTCCTTTCGAACGCCACATATTCGTCTGCACCAACGCCCGCGAGTGCGGCCACCCGCGCGGCTGCTGCAATACCAAGGGCGCCGAGGCCGTCCGCGAAGCCCTCAAGAAGGCCGCCGCCAAGCGCCTGGGCAAGCGCGTCCGCGTCAACGCCGCCGGATGCCTCGACCAGTGCGAGCACGGCGTCACCATGGTGGTCTACCCCGAAGCGGTCTGGTACGGATTCGTGAAGCTGGAGGACGTGGAGGAAATCGTCGAATCGCACTTGGTGAACGGGCACCCCGTGGAGCGTCTTCGCCTGCCGGACTCGTGCATCAACACCTCAAGTTGCCCGCATAAGGGGCGAGGGATGTAGGGACGAGGAGCGAGGGATAAGGGGTGAGGGGTCTGAAAGGTAATCTCATCCTCCCAGTTTCTGCACGATGGCGCGCATCATCCGGTTGAGTTCATCCAGACGCGCCATCAGCTCTTCGGCTGATTTTTGTGTCTGAGCATAAAGATAACTTCCCAGCAGGAGCTGAGTCTCGCGTTCCGCAACGGAACCCATGGCGGTCGATAAATGGTTGCGGAAATGGGCCCGACTCTTGACGTGCCCCTCTGCGATGTTGCTCGGAATTGAGATGGCCGCCCTCCTCATTTGAGCGACGAGACAGAACAACTCCTCCTTCGGCAGCAAGCGCGTCAGGAGATAGACATCCTTGGCCACCTCCATCCCCCGCTGCCAGATCTGCAGGTCTTTATAGCTTCTGATCTGTCCCACCGTCATCCCTCTCTTATCAAAGCAAGAGTCTCCCCTCTTCCCCTCACCCGCTCGTCCCTCGTCCCTCGCCCCTCGTCCCTCAAAGTGGAAACTCCAACACCTCCCCGGCCGTGTGCCGCTCCAGCAGCTCCCGCTTCACCTCGATCCCCCAACCGAACCCATCGAGCGGCCGTGGTTTGCCGCCGTAGCCGAATCGCACCGGCCGCTCGACCACGTCGCCCTTGAGCAGGAACGGACCATAACTGCCCTCTGCGAAGCTCACCCCCGGCACGTTGTCCAGGAAATGCCGTCCCGCCGCTGACAGGATGCTCGTCTCGCCCACCATGCAGCCGAGCTGGTACAGGATCCCGTGCTTGCGGGCGAAATGGGCCAGGCGCAGGCAGGCCAGGAACCCGCCGTTCTTGGCCAGGCGGATGTTGAACGCGTCGGCCACGCCCATCTCCAGCAGCCGCTCCGCGTCGCTCATCGACACCAACGACTCATCGTGCATGATCTTGACCGGCACCATCCGCTTGAGCCTGGGCAGTTCCTCCTCCTGGCCGCGGGCCAGAGGCTGCTCCACCGTGCTGATCGGAACGTCGTCCCAGGCACTCAGCCGCTCGATGGCCTGCCCGCCCGTCCAGGCCCCGTTGGCATCCAGCCGAAGTGTGGCCGTTCGCCCCAGCACCCGCTTCAACCCCCGCACCGTTTCCCGCACGCGTTGCTCGTCGTCGTCGTAGCCCACCTTGAGCTTGAAATCGCGCAGGCCGTACCAGCGCATCAGGCGGGCCCTGAACGCCAGCCGCTCCGTCCGCCCCGACAGCACCCCGCTGTAGCGGACCTTTTCGAGACTTCCCGGCCGGCCCAGCCCGGGCAGCCCCAGCCAGCTCACCGCCTCTTCGACAGGTCGCTTGAAATGCCGGCTATATGCGTCCAGCAAAGCCAGTTCCACCGCCGCCCGGGCCGCCAGGATGGTCTCGCCCTGCTCATCCACTGACGGCAGGGCGTCGATACGTTCCAACGCCTCCGGAAACGTCCCCGGGCGAAAGGTCAGCAACTCCTCGATAAACGTATCTTCGATGGAGGCCACCACGCCCCCCACCGTCTCGCCGGTCACATACGGCCGGGGCAGCGTCTCGCCGTAACCCACGGTGCCGTCCGCCAGTTCGATTTCCAGCACCACCGGATCGGCCGCCGCCCGCACCTGCGCCGCATGCTCAAACGGTTTGCGCAGCGGGATGGACAGCGCATACACACGAACCCGATCTATTGGACATGCCTTGCCCACAATGGAACCTCACGTCACCACCCTCAGCCCGGCACCAATCGACCGGCCAGTATACCCGCTGGACGCACAAGCTCCATCTCGATTGGGGTGTCTGCCCGCCGCCCCCGCACCAGCGTCGGCCCAGTGGCATTTGCTGACAATTTCGATTATCGTGGCCCCGCGCGGGACACCGGCATTGCCGGCCGATGACCCGACCGCACCGCCTCGATGGCTGAAACCCGCGCCAGGCGCCGGTGCATGTTGAGGTTTCGATGGATGCAAAAGGCAGCACACCCCTGATTCACCACTATCCCCCCGGTTTTCGTCCCCGCCGAGGCTTGAACTGGGGATTCCTCGGCCTGCTCTACACGTCCTATTATATGTGCCGGTACAATCTCTCGCTGGCCAACAAATCGATCAGCGACGAATACGGCTTCTCCAAAACGGACATGAGCAGCATCATCGGGACGGCCCTGCTGGCCTATGCTTTCGGCCTGATCATCAACGGGCTGCTCACCGATCGGATCGGCGGGAAGAAGGCCATGCTGATTGGCGCCGTCGGCACGATCGTCATGAACGTGCTGTTCGGAGTGGCCTCTTTCTGGGGACTGCTGTGGCTATTTGTCGCCATCCGCGGCATCGACGGGTACATGCAGTCGTTCGGCGCTCCCGGAATGACCAAGATCAAGACCGCCTGGTTCCCCAAGACGGAACGCGGCGGCTTCGCCGGCATCTTCGGATTGATGATCAATCTGGGCCGCGCGGGAATCTTCTGGCTCGGCCCGCACCTGCTTTCCGGGTTTGTCATCGTGGGGCTGATCCAAATCCCGCCGCTGCACTGGCGCTGGCTGTTCTGGGTCCCCTCGATGATCTGCGCCGTGGTCGCCATCGGCATGGCCCTGGTGGTGGACGAAACACCCGAAGACGCCGGTTATCCCGGCCTGATCCCGCTCGATCTCGATGATGACGGACGGCCAGACCACAGGACGTGCGTCCCCATCCGGGAGGTCCTTCCCAAGATCGTTTCCAACCCGGCCGTCTGGGTCGTGGCCTGCGCGTATGCCTGCACGGGCGCGGTCCGGCAGGTTGTCGATCAGTGGTTCCCGACCTTCATGCAGGAATTCCACCATACGGATTTGAACTCCGCCCGTTTTCTATTCCTCGGCTTCCTGATCCCGGCCGTCGCCTCGGGCGGGTCGCTGATCTCGGGCTTTATCTCGGACAAGATGTTTCGCGGCCAGCGGGCCCCCGTGGCCGCGGCGCTCTACCTGTCGGAAACTCTGATCATTCTGCTCGCAGCTCAGTTCCACTCCGCCAATGCCGCCGTCTTATTTCTTGTCCTCATCGCCCTCACGGCCAATTCGACGCATTCCATCCTCGGCACTGCCGCCGCGATGGACATCGGCGGACGAAAGATGACCGGCTTCGCCCTGGGTGTGATCGATTCGTTTCAGTATTTCGGCGGGGCACTGGCCATCCATTACCTGGGGCCGATCCTCACCAAGGGATGGGACAACTATTTCTACTTCATGGCCCCGTTCGGCTTTGTGGGCTTCCTCCTGATGGTGTTGGGAAACGGGGTCATCTATCGCGGTTCGCAGCGATAAGCCGCTTCGCCATTCGTCAGGTATTCAGGCTTCCGCCTCGGGCGTCATCACCCATTCGCGCGTCGTCATTCGTTATTCCCTGGACATTGGCGCCTCGGCATTGGCCATTTGATCCTCCGTGTGCTCGGCCTCCAGCCGGCGGAACATTTTGATGGCGTCGAAGAACCCGCCGAAAGTGATAGCCAGGCCCAGCCCGAAATAGCTGATGATCGCCGCCCACACCACGTATTTCCAAACCTGTTCCCATTCGATCATTGGTCACCTCCGGCCGCACCAGCCAGGGCCAATTGGTCATCCAGCGGCGGCGCTTCCCGTCGAGTCTCTCCTGATCGTCCGCTCGCCAGCGATCCCACGACGAGACCCAGGAACGCCAGCGGGAAACTGATTACGCCAACGCGCGGCTCAGTCAACTCCCGGTCCAGCCAGGCAACCGTCCCGGGAACGCTAAACCCATAGGTTTCTCCCAGAAGCACCAGGATTCGAGCCACCAGGTACACCAATCCCGGCATAGCGCCAAACAACAGGCCCAGGTAAGCGCCTGCAGCGCTGGCCCGCCGCCAGTACAAGCCCATCACCAGCAGGGCCGTCGATCCGGCCACGTACATCGTGCCGGTCAGACTCAGGTAGTTCCAGATCGTCTCCTTCATTTTGAACCACAGACCGAAGACGATCAGGAACGCCCCCAGACACAGAATGAAAAACCGCGTGATCCAGATCCGCGACCACTCAGGCAGGTTGATGCCCAGCGCCCGGGTGATTGGCACGACCAGATCCTCGGTGAGCACGCCGCTCCAGGCCAACATATAGCTGGAATGGGTGGACATCAGGGCGGCCAGCATGCCTGCCAGCATGAATCCGACCAGCCCCGCAGGCAAAGCTTGAAGCAACATCGGCATGCCCTGCCGCGGGTTTGACGTGGAAAGCTGATCAAAAGCATCCGGGCTCAGCGTTTTGCTCAGGAAGGCGATGGCCGCCACGCCCCACAGCATCGGGATGATCGCCCGGCCGAAGAAGTTGACCGCCGTCATGCTCCACATCACCTTGGCCGTGCGAGGCGAATCGGTGGCCGAAGTCCGGAAAGCCTGCGTCTGCCATGTGTTGCTGCCCGTCCAGTGCATGCACTGCCAGATAATAAACAACAGCCCTACGCCAATCGCCCCGTGCTTAACGAATGGATTGAACCCGTATTCCGGCCGATGCTCCTGAACGGCCTGTACGATCCCGCCCATGCCGCCAACTTCCGGCATCTTGGTCAGAATCCACCAGGTGGTAAGGCCCATCCCCACCGTCAGCACAACGAACTGGATGTAGTCCGTCAGAACTACCGAAACCATGCCGCCCAGCAGCACGTACAGCAGCACGATCACCACCAGAACAGACATGACCAGATTAATCGACGGAATCACGTGGACGGGGCCCGCACCGAAGGCGATGTGCATGTCCGGCACACCGCTGATGATCCGGATGAAATCCGCTTCGACCTGAAGGAAGACGCCGTAATTGAGAATCCCCGCAACCGCAATGATGAACCCACCCAGAACCCGCACGCCCTTGCTGTAACGCTTCTCGTAGTATTCAGCCAGCGTGGTCACGCCCGAGCGCCGCAGACCCGCCACCATGAAGCCGGTCGCGCCGACAAACAGGGTCGCCCCCCCCGCAATCAGGCCAAGGACCATGGCTGAAAACCCGATCTTGAAGCCCATCTCGGCCATGTACATGACGGTGATGAGGCCCATCTCACTGGCCGTCAGCGTGGCGGTTGCCAGCCAGATGTTCAGCGACCGCCCGGCGATGAGGAAGTCCTCCTGGCCCTTGATGTACTTGCGGCACAGAAAACCCGGGACCGTCGCGATGAGCATGTAGACACCGACGATCCACCAGTCCACAGTCGAGAAAGCAAGCGGCATGCAGCACGTCCTGTCAAACAGAGGGACCAACCAGCTAAGACGTGGGCGTCATTCTGCCCCCATACCACGGAATTGTCCAGCCAACGCATGCATTTATGGGACGTCCGGGCACCGGCGAAGGCCTGTTCGCCAACCGGCGGGGTGAGAACCGGCCCCCGGCAAGGAGACGAACCCTCCAGGGGGGGATCTACCCCTACGCAAAACCCCCAACTCACAGGCCGGATATCAACTCTTCCATCCGCACATCCGATAAGACCCCGAGACGCCACGTGGGGCAATGAGGTGCACATGGACCGAGCCGTCATCCTTTTAAGCGGCGGGATCAACAGCGCGGTCGCCGCGGCCATCGCCCGCGAACACTACGAGCCGGCGCTCATGCATGTGGCCTGGGGCCACCGCACGGCCGAACGCGAGCTGGCCTGCTTCGAGCAGCTCGCCGCCGCCCTGCGCGTGGAGCGAACCATGGTCGCCGAGCTGCCCTGCATGCCCACATTCGGCGGCAATGCCCGGGTCAGCAAGCGGTTGGCCATCGACGACGCCAACGCCCTGGGCAAGGACACGCCGGCCACTTTCGCCCTCGGGCTCATGCCGGCCATGCTCAGCCTGGCCGCCGCCTGGGCCGGCAGTATCGGCGCGAAGCGGATCGTTGTGGGCACCAGCGAGGATTACCGGCTGCCCGGCCCCACCATGTCGGTCATCTATCCCGACTACCGCCACGAGTTCGTCCAGGTCTTCAATCTCATGCTGGAATACGCCAAGCCGGCCGGCCGGGAGCTCACCGTTGAGGCGCCACTCATCGACCTGGCCCGTCTGGAGGTCATCAAGCTCGGCCATCGGCTCAACGTCCCCTGGGAGAAAACCTGGAGCTGCTACCGCAGTAACGACGCCCCCTGCGGCCGTTGCCTGGGTTGCGCCAACCGCATGAACAGCTTTCTCAAAGCCGGCATTGCCGACCCCCTGCTGCTCGAACCCGCGGCCCGATAGCCCCCGGTCGCCCTCCGCGGCCGGATTGCGATTCCCACCGGCCTATTGTTATGGCAGCTCTTCTACGGATTCCAAATGAATCTTGCGCCTTGGGTGGCCCGCCTCTGCAGAGGTGGGTTCACGATTTGGACAACCAATGAGGGTACTGACGGCATCAACCGCAAGCCCGGCTAAAGCCGGTTGAATCAGACAGAATAAGAAAAGGGCTTTGAGCGCACCACAGACCGCCACCTTCAGGTGGACACACGCCCCGCAGGGGCGGCGAGAAAGTAGCCACGGGTGAAGCGAAGCGGAACCCGTGGTAAAGCCGCCTCTCTCTTCGATGGCCGCCCCGGCCGGGGCGGCGTGAGACCCCTCACAAATCCCGCCCCGCCCCTGCCGGGGCGGACTTGTGCGCCGGGCACTCACAACCACCAGTTCCGCTTCGCTCCACTGGTGGCTACTCTCACCTGGCCCCTCTCGGGGCCACTGGCGATTACCCAAGTAACAAACACATCTCCAGCCTCAGACTCACTCCGGCTTTCAGCCGGGCTTGCTCACCATTACCGATTTAGTTTCGCAAGAGTCATGAAGCGACGTGGCAGAGGTACCGGCATTACCCAGACAGATCCGCAAACGTCATCAGAGATGGGGGCGCGAAGATTCAAGCGCTCAACAGCGGAGCGACCAACAACCTGCAGGACCTACCCAAGTTTGCAACGGAAACCGTACTCCCGGTCACGAGCATGCCTGAGCTTTCCCACCGCGCCGGCTTTTGCGGCGTTCTCCCGGCGCGCAGCTCAACTGTGAAAAACGCCGCCCGCATTCGATTCCATTCCAAAGTCGAGGCAGACCCTCGCGTAAAATTGCACAACAAGCGCCTCATCGTCGAGGCGTCCAACGGGATTGTTTCCAGAGGAAACTGCAAGGCTCCAGAAAGGAGGTCGTTATGGCGACCGTCACCCACCGCCGCGAACAAGTGATGACGGCTAGCGGGCTCGATGCGCTCGCCGGCATTTGGCTTCTGCTCAGTCCGTTCATCTTGAAATTCCTGCCCGGCGCGGCCGTCACCAATAACGTCCTTGTGGGCATCGTGATCGCGGTCCTGGCCATCATCCGCTTCTCCGGTGCGTATGAGCAGGCCTGGATCAGTTGGGTAAACGCGCTCCTGGGCGTCTGGGTTTTGATCAGTCCGTGGATCCTCCAATTCGCCGACCACCGCGTGCCGACCACCAACAACGTGATCACCGGCATCGTCGTGATCGTGCTGGCCACCTGGAGCGCCTTGGCCACTGACGTCGGCCGGCGAGGCATGCGCGGCGAGTACGGGTCCCCATCGGTCTAGAGTTCCGGAAGGACTATTCCCGATCCACGACGCGTAGCGACCGCTACAGTCTCTCGCCCACATTTGGAACAGGTTGAAAGTCGGCCTCCGGGGATCGGGCCCATTGATGTCTCCGAGCAAGTCGCCCGATCCCTGGCGAGGCCTTTCGTGAAGCCGTCAGCAATTGCCGACCGGCGCGCCACGCCACGTCCGCGCCGATTTTCGCTCCCCCCGGGCCTGAGCTGAAGCGGCTCGGGGCTGCCGTCCTTCATCTCCTCTGGCCCCGCCCCCCCAC
>JAAXZI010000204.1 GCA_012719955.1 Phycisphaerae bacterium
CGGCGAGACACCGGTGCCACACTGAACCCTGAACCCCGAACCCTGAACCCTGGATCCCGAACCCTCTCACCCACCTTTGGCGTTCTTCTTAGCCGCCGGCGCTCCCCACGAGGCCAGTTGCCGGCAGATGCCATCCTGGATGGTATGCGGCGAGACCTTAGCGCCGGTGGTTTCGTTACAGAGAACGCTGAAGACATAGACCTGCTTGTCGGCCCCCACCACGTAGCCGCTCAACGTGCTCACCCCGCTGATGTGGCCGGTCTTGGCGAAGACCTTGCCGGCCAGATCCTTCATTCGCCGCCGAAGCGTTCCGGTTTTCTCGCCGGGAACGGCCAGGTTAGACCACCATTCCTTGCGGCGAGGATGGTTGTTCATGTGCTTGAGCAGAGCCGTCAGCATGACCGGCGTCACCCGGTTGTCATGACTCAGGCCCGAACCATCATCGATAACGTAGCTGCCCCGCGGCACGCCCAGGCTGTCGAGGAAGCGCTGCGTGGCGGCCCGTCCAGTCTCGTAACTGCCTACGCCCGGGGTCGCCTCGCGCCCGGCATAGGCCCCCACCGTCTTGAGCACCGCCTCGGCAAACATGTTGAGACTGCTCTTGTTCACCCGCCAGAGGATCTCGCTCATCTTGCGCTCGTGGACGGCCACCGGCCGCAGGTCGGCCGGCAGACCCCCATTCACCAGGCGGACGCGGGCGCGTTTCGTCTCGCCCAGGATGGTGATGCCCTGGGCTGCCAAGGCCGTCCGGCAGGCGGAAGCGAAGAACATGCCCGGATCGGTAATCGGAATCGGCAGCCCGGTGCGCGGGTCATTGGCTTTGGAAACCGAACCGCTCACCGTGATGGTCAGGGCGCCGCTGCCCTGCCGCTTCACCAGCGGTTCACCGCTCTTGGCCGTCTTGGCGGTATTTTCGAGGCGGATCCAGGATGTGCCGGGAACCAGCGTCACTTCCGCCGGCGAGCCGATGCCTTCGGCGCCGGGTTTCACAACGACGCCCACGCAGTTGTCGTTGAAGTTCAAACCGCCGACCGGAGCGCAATAACCGGCAAGCATGTTGAACTGCCTGGTCCAACTCGCCAGCACGTACTCCTCGTCGAAAATCGAGTCATCGAAGAGCAGATGGCCGCGGATGGTGGTAATCCCCGCGGCTTTGAGCCGCTCGGCCCACTCGTGGAACATCGCCGTGATGGGTTGTTTGGCCTCCTGGGCCATCAGCGGGTCGCCACAGGAAGGATCGCCCGATCCAATAATCACCAGGTCGTCGCCACGAACGGCCAGGATGGTCCGGTATGTGAAATCGGGCGAAAGCAGACACATGGCCGCCGCCGTGGTGACGATCTTCTGATTGCTGGCCGGCTTGAAGGATTCGCTGCTGTTGTAGTCGAAAATGAGGGTTGGTTTCGGACCCAGGGCCTCCACCCGGACGCCCACCTTCATCTTTCCGGCGCTGGAAACGATTTTTTCGATGGCGGCGGAGAGTCCGGCATCAGCCGCCGAAGCGACTGTCGCCACTCCCAGGACAACGACAAGACCGATAATCCCCTGACGAACAGACTTCCTTGTCATGAACAACTCCACGTGGTGCACCGCCATCCGGCCAGTACAGGTTCCCGGCAGCAGCCGGCACAGGCCGGCTTCCACCTCTTTGCAACGGCCTCTTCACACCCCCTCGTTTGACCCTTTTCCCATGCCTGAGTAAACTTAGATAACAGGATGTCGCTGAAGACGCAAATCCAGCGAGGGCGTCACGATGTATTCCTCAAAGCCACGCGGGTCGCGGATCATCTATGTGGCCGCCTCCGCGCGAGAACTTCCGGAAGAAGTTCAGCAGTGGCTCGGCCGGGCGGAGCACCGCGCTGCCCGCTCGCCGCACATCTATGATGCGCTCGCCTTGCTGGCCGGCGGTGCCAGGCCTGCCGTTATGATCGTCAGTATGCAGGCGGTGGACTGGAGCGAAATGGCTTTTTTCGACCTGGTCGCCCGCATCAGCCGGCATACGCACATTTTCGTGGCCGGACACAGCCATGATGATTCCAAGTTGAAAGCCGCCTGCAAGCGAGGCGCACGTCTCTTTGAGGAAGAGTCTGTCGCCGAAGCCTTGTCCAGCACAGCCAACTGGAGCCGCCCGGCCGGGGTGGCCGACATCCTCGCAGCGCGTCTGCCCGCTACACCTCCTCCACCTGTCAGTGCGCCGCTCTTCAAGCCGGTTCGGCCCGAATCATTCGAAGGCGATGCAACCGAGGAGAGTTCCGCGGAAGAATCCATCCACACCGGCAAAGCTACAGCCGGGGCGCTCGACACGCTGGAGCCCGCGTCTGAACCAGAGCCGGCGGACGCCCCGCCCGTCCGGCTGGTGGATGCGCTCGATATCGCCGCTCACTACGAGGATCTGTCGCACGACGAGGACCCGGACTTGGAGCCGCACGCGTCCTCGCCGGGCACTGCGGAGCCACGGCCTGACGACCTGGAAGCTCCAGACGCTCCCGCGCCAGAGCAGCCCTCCGAAACCAGTTACAGCGAATCAACCGAGCCCGAGCAGCCCATCCCCTTCCCGTGGGCGCCCGCCCCGAATCGCCCCCAGCGGATTCCGCCCAGGCAACGTATGGCTGAGGGCGATGCGCCGGCGTCTGCGTCTTCTGTATCTTCTGTCGATCCGGCCCCCCCCAGCGCACCGGTCCCGGTGCCGCCCCGGCCTGCGGAGTTGACTGCTGAAGAGCTTGCGGCCCTGATGGGCAAGCCGATAGTGCCCGAAAAGCCGACCAGGGAGAGCCGCGCATGATCAACCTGGATCGAGGACCACTGCATCGCGAACGCCTCCTGATTGTCCAGGATCCGGGCAACCTGGCTCAGTTCGCCCGTGCGCGCTACCCCCAGTTCGAGGTCTCGGTCACGTCTTCGTACCTGGAAGGCATCGCCGCTTTGGCGGGTCAACCGGCACGGGCCGTGCTTGTGGGCGTGGATCCGACCGCCAGGAAGCTCAAAGAGGCGGTGGCCGGTCTTCGCCGTGCCGCCGGTGCATCCACCCCCCTGATCCTCTGCTGCCGGCCCAGCGGTGAACCGGTCGCCCGGGAGGCAGCGGCCCAGAGCGCCGATGATTATCTCATCTACCCGCCGGTCGGCGAGGAGCTCGACCAGGCGCTTAAGATCCCGTCCGCCAAGGATTTGAGCGACAATACCCCGGCCGTTCCCGCGCCCACGTGGGAGGAGATCACCCGTCTGGCGGCCATCCTCTCCAACATGAACGAGGGTGTGCCGGCCATGCTTGAGCGCGTCTGCCGGTTGATCGCCGATTCTCTGCGCACCGCCAACGTGCGGATCGTGATTGAAGGGGCCATGGCCCACCTCGGCGACCCGAGCGCCGAGCCTACTCTGGCCGAGACGATCCTTTCTCGCGGGCGAACACTGGGCCGCATCCTGGTCGGCGGCCGAAGCCGCTCCCCCTTCACCCGGGCGGAGGTGGAAAAACTCAGTCACTACGCCCGCCTGCTCGCCCATCTGCTCGATGCGGCCGAGCAGCAGGAGCACTGGCAACGGTTGGCTTTCATCGACGAAACCACCGGCCTGCCCAACCGCCGTTACCTCATGGAGAAACTGGAGGAAATTCTCCAGCGGGCAGCGACTGAGCAGTTCCGCGTCACGCTGCTGATCTTCGACCTCGACGGTTTCAAGCACTTCAACGACACCTATGGGCACGCGGCCGGTGACGCGGTCATCCGCGATACGGCCCAGCTTTTCCGTAAGCACTGCCGCCAGCATGACATAGTGGCCCGATACGCCGGCGATGAATTCGTGGTCGTCTTCTGGGATGCGGAAGGGCCGCGCGTGGCCGGTTCGAGGCATCCCACGGATGTGCTCTCGGTACTGCACCGGATCAAGAAAGCCCTGGCATCACAAGAGTTTCCAATGCTCGGCCCCGAGGCGGTGGGCAAGGTCACCATCAGCGGCGGCCTGGCCAGCTTCCCATGGGATGCTCGAACGGCCCAGGGCCTGCTGGAACGCGCCGATCAGGCCCTCCTGCAAGCCAAGCGTGCCGGCAAGAACCGCATTTTCCTGGTCGGCCAGGAAGGCAATCCGGTAGAACACCATCAGACCTGACGCGCTTCCACGGCCGACTCCCGCACAGGTAGCACATCCGAGCCCTCGTACTGCTGATACCGCAGGGGCACACGGTCTGCCCACACTCATACCTCAGAGGGGTATAATGAGGTAAATGTCTTCCCAGCGGTTAATTCTGTGTCCCCGTTGCGGACGACGGAACGTGTCCCGGGCCCGCTACTGCGCCCAGTGCGGCCTGAACCTGGTCGCCGCCGGCGTGGACGAGGTCACGAGGACACTGCGCCGCAACGGGCAGCATACCGGAATCGGTCTGCTTCTCTTTCTGGTTCTGGTCATCTTGTTTTTCAGCGTGATAGGCTCGCTCGTCCGGGCGAAGCCGCGAAGCATATACCCGCACCCGGTTCACCAGCAAATCGTGACGCCCTGCCATCCTCAGCACCACCCGTGGCGCGATAGCGACTCCCGCGATGTTCGCAAACCAGTCAGGCAGCGATGGCCCGAGAAATGGCAGGTCGAACGCTGACGCCCGCCCACCCCGGCCTGGGTGTGGCAATTTTTCGTAGCGGGGTGACGTGGGCCGTTGGAGGGCGTGTATTTTGCACGCCTTTGAGGCGGACAGGATGCCGCCCCTCTGATGCGCCCGGCCGCTTCACCATAATCCTTTGCCAGCCCCCGGCCTTCGGTCATTCCTCTTATCCTTTATCTCTCGTCCATCCTTCATTAACCTGTAAGGTCCAGGCCTGAACCGAACAATAAGTGTTTGTAAAGGACCTTCGGATGCGACGATGGGTGGTTATGACACTCTATGGAGCAGGATGGATCCTGCTGGCCGCCGCGATCGCCGCTCCGCTGATCGGGATTGTCATCGGGTTCAGCCGGCCGGGGCAGGCTGACAACTCCGTGTACGGTATCGCCAGGCCGGGGGAATTGCTGGTTCGCAGCGTGACCTTGTCCATGATCGCGACGCTGGGGGCGATCCTGTTAGGGTTGATGCCGGCGGCCGCACTGGGCTCTGCTCCGGGCCGGCGGCTGGCCGTGCTGACCGGGCTGATGCTGGCGCCGCTGCTGATCCCGCCGCAGGTTTATGTCTATGCGTGGCAGATCGCCCTGTCCCCTCAGGCTTTTCTCGGCCGGCTGATGGCCAGGCTCCCCGGTTGTGACGGCGGGCCCTGGGCCGGCGGCGAGGTGAAGGCCGGGCTGATTTCCGCGGCATGGCTGTGGCCGGTCGTGGCATTCATCGTGGCGGCCGGCTGGCGATCAACCGGGCGGTCCGTCTACATGATGGCGCTGCTGGACACGACGCCGACCCGGGCCTTCTTCCGGGCGGTGCTGCCCAGTCTCCGTCCGCACCTGCTGGCGGCCGGCGCCCTGGTCTTTGCGGTGACGCTCGTCGAGTATGCCATTCCGCACCTTTCGCTGGCGGCGGTCTATCCCACGGCGCTGCAGGTGCTGTATGACGCCGGCGCGCCGCCACGGCAGATGCTCACCGTGGCCGGGCACGTCTTTGCCCTGGTGATCGTGGCTCTGGTCCTGGTCGCGTGGAGCCTTCGGGACGTGAGTGCCTGGCAATCGGTGGAGACCGAGGAAAGCGACACGACTCTCACTTGGCGGCGCCCCGGCCGGACGGTCAGCCTGGGCACGGCAGTCATCTGGCTGATCAGCGTCGGGCTGCCCGCGGCGGTGATGCTGGCCTGGCTGCGGGTGCCGGGCGCCTGGAAGGAAGGCTTCCTGCTCTTCGAGCGCGAGTGGCGCGTTTCTCTGCTCGTGGCGATCTCGGCGGGCGTGTTAACGGTGATGCTGGCAACGGTGACGGCACTGCTTCGGGTCGCGGCAGAAAATCGACGACAGCGGATCGGTCCGACGGTGGGGCTGGCGCTGATCCTGCTGGCCGCGTTGATCCCCCCCGCCGCCCTGGGGCAGGGCTTTGTGCTTTTTTATAACCGGCCATACGGGCCTGGGCTGCTGGGTGTGGTCGCGGGCAAGCTGGGCGACATATATGCCGAAACGCCCGTTTTGTGGGTCCTGGGCCTGGTCGCCCGCTACGCTATCATTGCCAGCCTGGTCGTGTGGCTGTCTGTCGGACGACGAGGCAACGTGCTGGCCGATCAGGCCCGTTCGGACGGCGCGGATCGATTCGCGCTGTTGGGCTGGGTTTTGATACCGGCGGTCTGGCCGTCACTGCTGGCGGCGGGGTTGATCGTGACGGTGCTTTCACTGTTCGAGGTCGTACTGGGCCAGATGCTCAGCCCGGCGGATTTCTCAGGTATCGCCCAGAGCATCCTCAACCAGATGCATTACGGCCAGGACGATGTCATCATCACCACGAGCCTGATCGTCATGACCGCGGGTATACTGTTGACCCAGGGCTGCGGCTGGCTGCTGGCGTGGAGGCGACGGTGAGGGTTCAGGGTTCAGGATTCAGGGTGCAGAGAAGGGGCGAGGGCCGAGGGACGAGGGCCGAGGGGATATCGTGCCAGGCAGTTGCCGTCGGTCCCCGCTCCGGCGCTCAGAGCCCTGCTCTATGTCTCCTTGTCGCCTTGTCCCCCTGTCTCCTTGTCATTCTGCTACTGGCGTCCGGCTGCGCCCGCGAAGGCGCCGTCCGCGAGCCCGAGAAGATAATCGGCGGCCAGGGCATCGGCCCGGGCGAGTTCATGAACCCGCGCTGCATCGCCACCGGTCCGGACGGCGCCGTGTACGTGATTGACAAGACCGCCCGCGTGCAGCGATTCAGCCCGGACGGCGAATTCGAGACCTCCTGGCAGATGCCCGAATGGAGCGCGGGCAAACCCACCGGGATCATGGTGGACGCACAGAACCGCGTCTGGGTGGCCGACACACACTACGCGCGCATCATCATCTTCGACCGCGACGGCAACGAATTGGAGCGTTACGGCCGGGGCGAAGGCGAAGGGCCGGGGCAGTTCATCTTCCCCACGCACACCGCATTGGCCCCCGACGGCACGCGCTACGTGAGCGAGTACGGCGGCAACGACCGCATCAGCCGATTCTCGGCCACCTGGGAGTACCTGGGTTCTTTCGGCTGTCAGGGAGAGGCAACGGCCCTCCGCCGCCCGCAGGCGATCGCCCTGGACCGTGACAATACGCTCTGGGTGGCCGATGCGGGCGGACACCGGATCTGCCAGTTCAGCCCCGACGGCAAGCTGCTGAAGAGCTTCGGTTCCATGGGCAGCGCGCCGGGCCAGCTAAGATTCCCCTACGGCCTGGCCCTGTGCCCGGACGGAACCCTGCTGGTCAGCGAGTTCGAAAACAACCGCGTCCAGCGTTTCGACCGCACCGGCAAGTGC
>JAAXZI010000205.1 GCA_012719955.1 Phycisphaerae bacterium
CACTACGGATTGGAGAACAACCGCGCGCAACTGCTGGCGGCGATGTTCTGTTACCAATTGCTGCTGCGCTACAACCGCTTCTGTGGCCACCGCGACGGTCAGGTCAACTGGATCCTGGATGCATTATGAGACAGGCTGCAGGTATAAGGAAAGCCGTTCCGTGAATTCCGGACGAGTTGAAAGCTACGATCGTGTTGGCGATCGTCGACCGGGAGTATCGGCAGTATATCCCACCGCCGGAAGACGCGATGTTTCCTGCGATCGTGCAGTTGGTAATCACCGCAGAGTCGTACTCACAGCAGAGGCCACCGCCAGAGGACGCTTGGTTCCCCGTGATCGTGCAATTGACAATCGTCGGGGAGGACTCTCCCCAGTAGATTCCTCCCCCATAGTAGGTCGCGCTATTCCCTGTGATCGTGCAATTGGCAATCGTCGGGGAGGAACAAAAGCAATCGATCCCGCCGCCGCCGGAGTTCGCGCTGTTCGCCCCGATCGTGCAGTTGATGATTGTCGGGGAAGAAGAAGAGCAGTAGATCCCGCCGCCGCTAAAGGACGCACTGTTTTCCGTGATCGTGCAGTTGGCGATCGTGGGGGAAGAGGAGGAGCAATAGATCCCACCGCCGTAGCCATTGGATACGTAGCCGTTGCGGATGGTAAAGCTGTCGATGCGAGTTGTTGCGGTGGCCCCTGACGGAGAGGTCACCACATTGCCTGTCCTGTTGCCATCGAGGACAGTCGGGTTGGAGGCAACGCTCCGCTGCTCCAGTTGCGTCTCGCTCCCGGCGAACCCGCCGTACAGGGCCGCCCCGGCCTTGAGCGTAATCCGCTCGACGTATACCCCCGCCGCCACCCAGACTTCATCCCCGGCCACCGCGGCCGCAAGCCCCCCGGCCACCGTCCCCTTGGCCTCGCTCCAGCTCAACCCGCTGTTCGCATCCGACCCCGTTTGGGTCACATAGATCGTCGCCGCCCGGACCCCGCCGGGCAGACCCCCCAGACACGCCAGCATCGCCAGACCGGCCAGCACACCACGTACGCGTACCGCACTATGAAATGGACGCATCTCGTTCCTCCCGCTTTCGTTGTCGCAACATCCTGATGTCAGCTCTCAAACAGAAGAGATGGACGGGGGCAATCGGTCTTGAGGAAAACACAAGCGAAACCTCTGCAACGCTGTTGAGACCGAGCGCCCTGTGCCTTGAAGCCGACGATCAATTGCAGTGATTTATTCGAAATGTGATTGTACCTCCACCGGTTTTCCAAAGACCCGCAGAACGGTACACTTCAAAGATCACCAGTGATGCAGCCTCTGTCAATCCCGGGATAAACATATTTCCAGGTCACTTTGGGATTCTCCAGTTCTAGCCGGGTGCCACGCCCCCTCGCCTGTACTCGGGCGGGCAGGCAGGTTGAAGTCAAACCGCGCAGGACATGCTCACCTGCGGCCGTGAAACCGCGCAGTATTCGCCGGGGCCCCGGGGGCGCGGGTGCGCTGGGCGCCCGGTGGGGGGAGAATGACCAATGTCTAAATCCCAATGTCCAAAGAATGACCAATGACGAGGTCCGAATGACCAATCAATGACGAATGACGAAGCTCGAATGGCGAAGGCGCCTGCTCGCCTACGGCCGTGTGACCTCGTTCGTTGATCTGGCCGAAGTGACGGCGTAGACTCGCATATCGGGCTATTTTCGCTTGATTTGCAGGCATTCGGAACAGGGAGGCTGTGCCATGCCGAAGTTCATGGGCGTGCATACGTTCCCGCAGGGTGCGTTTTCGCGCGAGCAACTCAACCAACTGGCCGCGGCGGCTCAGCAGGATCCGGCTGTCAGGGGCTACCGGAGTTTCGTGAACCTGTCTGAAGGCAAGGCGGTCTGCATCATGGAAGCGGCGGATCAGAAGGCGGTGGAGGACTGGTTCACAAGGATGGGTATGCCCTGCGACTGTCTCGTGCCGGTGGAGCTGGAGGGCGAGCGGGGAGAGATCAGGCCGTCGTGACAACTGGCCCAGCCGGAAGTCTGATGGCCGCGGTTGCCCGGCTTGCGTTCGAGAAGATGGAGAGAGGGACCGGCTGGTCCTTCTCTCTATCTCTCGCCCTCTCCATCTCTCATGCTTCAAACAGGCCGCCCTGTTGCGTCGGCGGCGAGAGGGTGAAGGGGATCTTGAGGTGCTGGTAGGCCGCCTGGGTGGCCACGCGGCCCTGGCGGGTGCGGATGATGAAGCCGATTTGCAGGAGGTAGGGCTCCACCACGTCTTCCAGCGTGTCGCGTTCCTGGCCGAGGGTGGCGGCGAGGGCTTCGATGCCGGCCGGGCCGCCTTTGTAGGTGCGGATGAGGGCGGTCAGGAGCGAGCGGTCGAGATCGTCGAGGCCAAGATGGTCGATGCCGAGGATGGTCAGGGCCCGGTCCACCACGTCGGGGGTGAGCCGGCCGTCGGCGCGGACCTGAGCGTAATCGCGGGCCCGCTTGAGCAGGCGGTTGGCCACGCGCGGCGTGCCGCGGGCCCGGCCAGCGATGGTCTCCAGGGCCGCATCGTCAGCGGGGACTTTCAGCTTTTTGGCGGAACGGCGGAGGATTTCGGTGAGGTCCTCTTTGGAGTAGAAGTCGAAATGGAACTGGATGCCGAAGCGGTCGCGCATGGCGGCGGTAAGCAGGCCGGACCGGGTGGTGGCGCCGATGAGGGTGAAGGGGCGCAGGGCGATGTTGATGGTCCGGCCGCTGACGCCGGAGTCGATGGTGAAATCGACGCGGAAGTCTTCCATGGCCGAGTAGAGGAATTCCTCGACAGTCCGGCTGAGGCGGTGGATCTCGTCGATGAAGAGAATGTCGCCGCGCTTCATCTCGGTGAGCCAGTGCATGAGGTCGCCGGGCTTGGTGATGGCCGGTCCGCTGGTGACGCGGATGGTGGCGTCCATCTCCCTGGCGATGACGTGGGCCAGGGTGGTTTTGCCCAGGCCGGGCGGGCCGGCCAGCAGGACATGCTCCATGGGCTCGGAACGGCCCCTGGCGGCCTCCAGGGCGATGCGGAGTTGGTCGGTCACCTGCTTTTGACCGATGACGTCGTCGAGACGTTCGGGGCGCAGGGACTCGTTGAGGCGGTCCTCCTCGGCGCCGCCGGACTGTTGCGAAATGATGCGTTCACGGGCCATGGTTAGCTTTCAGCGGTCAGGGATCAGCGTTCAGCGATCAGCAGTCAGCGTTCAGCTTTCAGCTAGTTTCCAGTTACCAGCAGCAGGCGGGTGAAACACCCGCCACCCAGCACGGCTGACACAGCCGTGGCACACACACTCAGCATTCAGCACTCGTTACTCAGTACTCAGCACTCAGTACTCTCCACTCAGTACTTTGGGTACTTTTGACTCATTCCCGTCCACTGGCGCGGTAGGCGGCCTGGAGCCACTGATCCACGCCTTGGGTGTCGGGGAAGAGCTCGCGCGCTTTTTCGATCCATCGCTCGGCATCGGCCGGGCGCTCTCCGAGGGCGACGAGGACGCTCAGCGCGTCGTGTTGCTCCTGGGTCCATCCGGCCTTCGAGGGCGTCTGGGTCGTCGGCTGGATGATCGCGCCCACCGCGAAGTCGGTCACCTTGCCCTTGAGTTCGGCGATGATCTGGTCGGCGGCGCGCTTGCCGATGCCGGGCAGCTTGGTCAGGTACCTGGCGTCGCCGGATTCGATGGCCACGGCGATGCTGCTGGTGGGCTCCTGGAGCGCCTTGATGGCCTTGCGGACGCCCATGCCCTTGACCGTGATGAACCGCTCGAAAAAGAGCTTGTCCTCGGTGCGGAGAAAGCCGACCAGGCGGGGGATCAGGTTGCCGCCGGCGGCGCTGCCTTCCAGGTACTGCAAGGTGTGCAGGACGACCGACCGGCCCTTGGCCTCATTCAGTTCGGCGTGCGAGTGGCCGCAGATCAGCACCTCGTAGCCGATGCCGTCGTGGTCGATCACGCAGCAGTCTTCATGAACCTCGAGAACCGTGCCCGACAGGCGGACAATCATGGGAAACCTCAGTGAATCAACAAGTCGTCATTGCCCAACGCGGGACGGGCGGGCTGCCGGAGAACGTTCACGGCGCAGACGGCGATGGCCAGAGCATCGGCCACGTCGGGCGGTTCCGGCACGCGAGATAACCTCAGCAGCGAGGTCACGGCTCGCTGCATCTGCTCCTTGCTGGCCCGGCCGTTGCCGGTGAGGTGCCGTTTGACCGTGGTGGAGGGCAGGTGCACCACCTGGGCGTTCCGGCGGGCGGCCTCCAGCAGAATCACGCCCCGGGCATGGGCCATGAGGATCGCGGTCCGCGGGCGCTGGTAATGGGAGTAAATCTGTTCGACGGCCACGATCTCGACACGGTGTTCATCGAAGACCTCATCGATGCCCTGGGCCAGTTCGGCCAGACGCTGCGACAGCGGCCCCTCCGGCGAGGCGCGAATCACGCCGGCGTCGACCACCACGACGGAGTCGTCGTCATCGTCCACGCGAACGACGCCGTAGCCGGTCGCCCGCAGGCCGGGATCGATGCCGCAGATGATCTGGGTTGTTGGCTTCATGCTCATAAGCCTTCCCTGGCAACGCTACTGAACAAAGGGGTTAACGATCGCCAGTCCATCAATGTCGCGCAGGCTCCCGAAATCCTCGGAGTAAAGCGTTTGCACTCCGAACCGCTGGCAAGCCGCAACGATCAGGGCGCCCCAGAAGGGAAGGCCGTGCCGTTGCTGCAGCAATCGGGTGGCCGGCCAGAGTTCCGGCTCCGGCATGGGGATCGCATCAGCCATGTTGCACATGTCTTCCAATGCCGCCCATGCATCCTCTTCCGAGAAGCCGAAGGGTTCCAGCTTCCGACTCGCGGCAATGAACTCGCAGCCGACCTGCCAGGGCAGCGTCAGCGGGCTGGCTTCCTGAATGAGCTCCTGTGCTCGCTGCTGCTTGTCGGGGTAGCGGGTGTCGTGGCTGTAAATCCAGATGTTCGTGTCAATGGCGATCATGGAGCTCACCTCGCGAGGGATAGGCGCCGGCCGAGTATAACCGCGAGGCCCGGGCGCGGGCGAGGAAGCGTTCTCGGGCCCGTTGGCGGGCATCTGCGTCGTCGTATTCAGGGAGCCAGACAATTGCTTTCACGCGGTCGCCTTTACGGCAGGGCAGATCGCTCAGGCGGATTTCCCCATCTTCCTGAACCACAGCCTCAACACGAATAGAACGCATGAGTCCATGCCTCCTTGCCATCATTATAGCCGAGCTCACGGTATTCGCAGATGGCAAGCGCGGGTTCCCGCCCTCAGCGGTGCGAGAAGCAGTCTCACGCCGGCGACGTTGTCCAGCACGCAATCCGCGATCAGCTCTCTCGTCGCCACACGGTGCCGCCGGGGCGGTCTTCGAGGCTGATGCCGACGGCCTTGAGGCGGTCGCGGACCAGGTCGGCCAGGGTGTATTGCTTGGCCTTTCGAGCTTCAGCCCGCAGGGCGATGAGCACGTCCATGAGGTCGTCCACCAGGTGGTCGGTGGTTGCGGCCCTGGGAGGACGCTGGTCGAAGAGGCCCAGGATCCGAGCCAGGGAGCGGAGCGTCTGGACGGCGGCCATGGCCAGGTCCCGGCCGCGGGGGTTCTCCTCGGTCTCCAGCCGCCACTCATCGATGAAGCGATTGATGGTCGTCGCCATCTCGAAGAGGGAGCCCACCGCGCCGCCGGTGTTGAAGTCGTCGTCCATGGCCTCCAGGAAGCGAAGCTGGTGGTCGAGACATTCGCGGATGAAGGACTGGTCGGCGTGGTTCTCAGTGGAAGAGAAGGCCTGTTCGAGCGTCGGGCCGTCCTGGTAGGGGTCCTGACGGCAGGCCCGCTCGATGCGCTCGAAGAGGCGGTAGAAGGTGTCGAGCCCCTTCTTCTTGGCGGCGATTTCCTCGTCGGAGAATTCGATCGGCCGGCGGTAATGGGTGCTGATGATGAAGTAGCGCAGCAGTTCCGGCGAGTGCTTCGACAGCAGGTGCGTCAGCGTCAGCTCGCCCATTTTGCGGGCCATTTCCTGGTCGGACTTGCTGATCTTCTTGGTGTTGAAGCGGGTCAGGCCGTTGTGGAGCCAGTACTTGGCGAACGGCTTGTCGAAGCAGGTCTCGGACTGGGCGATCTCATTTTCATGGTGAGGAAACATGAGATCCATGCCGCCACCGTGAATGTCGAAGGTCTCGCCCAGGTACTTGACGGACATGGCCGAGCACTCGATATGCCAGCCGGGCCGGCCTTTGCCCCAGGGGGAGTCGAACTGGACCTCAGGCGGTTCGTCGGGCTTGCTGGCCTTCCAGAGGGCGAAGTCGCCGGGGTTGCGTTTTTCGCCGCTGGCCAGCTCGCGCGTGCCGGCCTGCTGCTCCTCGGGCTTGCGGTGGGAGAGCTTGCCGTAGTCCGTGTCGGCACTGACGTCAAAGTAGACGTCGCCGCCGGAAACGTAGGCGGCGCCCTTGTCGATGAGCCGCCGGCACATGTCGATGATCTCGGGAATGTGCTCGCTGGCCTTGGGCAGGTGATCGATGCTGGTAACGCCGAGCTGGCGGATGGCCTCGAGATAGCCGGCGGTGATGCGGTCGGCCAGTTCGTAGACGGTCGTTCCCTGGGCCTTGCTCTCGACGATGAGCTTGTCGTCCACGTCGGTGATGTTCACCACCCAGGTCACATCGAAGCCCTTGTAGACCAGGTAACGCTTGATGGTGTCGAAAATAATCGGGCCGACGGCATGGCCGATGTGGCTGGGCTTGTAGACGGTCGGGCCGCACAGATAGATGCCGACCTTGCCTGGCCGTACCGGCTCGAAGAGCTCTTTTTCCTGGCTGAGCGTGTTGTAGACTCGTAGAGACATAAGCTTGTCCATTGATAGAGACATAAGCGACAAGGACTTACGAGATGAACCGGCCCGGCCGGCCCATCGCGCGTCGCTGCCTCTGATGTCTCATCCCTCACCCTTCAACTTTAATCCCACGATGGCCGTGCACGCGACGGCTTCACCTCGGCCGACCGCATCCACGCCCTCGTTCGTCTTGGCCTTAATACTGACGGCCTCGGCATCCAAGCCCAGCAGTCGGGCGACCTCTTGACGGATGGCCTGCTTGTAATCCCTGAGCTTGGGCCGCTCCAGATGGATAGTCACATCCACGTTGGCCAGGGCGTAGCCGGCCGCGGTCATTGTATCCAGAGCACGGGCCAGGAGGACAGCGCTGTCCGCGTCTTTGTAGGCCGGGTCATGGTCCGGAAACATCTCGCCGATATCGGGCAGGGCCGCAGCCCCGGCCAGGGCATCGATGATCGCATGAAGGACGACATCGCCATCGCTATGGCCCACGGGGCCGACGTCATGGGGAATTACCACATGGCCCAGCACCAGACGCCGGCCAGGGGCCAGGCGGTGCAGGTCCGTGCCAATCCCGACTCGTTGAATGCTTTCTGGCGTCATTGCGGTCCCAGGGATGGTAGGCTACGGGTCGCCCGGCGGTAAATCAAGTCCGCGCCGGGGGGTGTGGAGGGCCAGCCTCAAGGGCCGGGCGCGCTGGTAAGACAGTCAGGAGCATGATTTGTGTGCCGCGGCCCAGGAGTCGTGGCACACGCAGCGAGGCCGCGCGCCCCACGGCGTGAGGCAGGACCGCGCGCGGTCATCGAGAGAATTGCCACCGCTGGTGTTGACGCGGGGCGGTGGAAACAACTAGGATGGCAGGTTGGAAGCAGTATCATCCGGATCGGCAGGAGTGAGGCACATGTACAGCCATCAGTCCTTGCACCCTAGTGCCCGCACGTGTCTGCAAAATCCCTCCGCCTTCACGCTGATCGAAGTCCTGGTAGTTGTTGTTATCCTTGCCCTGCTGGTTGCGATTCTCGTGCCGTCGCTGGCCCGGGCGCGGTCCAGTGCCCGGGCGACGCAGTGCCGCAGCCAGGTTCGGGAGGTGGTGGTGGCCGTCCATGAGTACACGGCGGAATGGAAAGACGTCTTTCCCCGTGCCGCCAGCCCGGTGGAGGTGCACTGGACCCGGCTGATTGCCCGGATCTTCGGCGAAAAAGCCAATTACACGAACATTAACCAACTGAACGTGGAGCGGTTCGAGCCGTTTCACTGCCCGGAGCGAACCCTGCGGCTGCCGCACGCTTTTGTGGATTACGTGGTCAATGCGCTGCAGGCCGTTCCGAATGCGCCCGGCGGGCCGGCCTGGGGAGAATCCAGGTACGGTAAATTGTCGGATTTCAAGCATCCCGGGAGGGTGGTGTACCTGATTGATGCGGAGCACGAGGAATTCAATACGGCCGGCGTTTTTGTGTCCCTGGAGGAAGCGCGGACCAACTGGAAATCGGGAGCCTGGAAGACGGACTTCCAAAAGTATCCGGCCGTGGATGCCATGGACGTGCGGGTCGGGGAGCATCTGCCTCAGGGTTACGGCGGCAGTGAGTTCAACACCAGCGATGAGCCCGGCCGTCGGCGCGTGGCCCGGGCCATGCATCTCAACCGATTGTCCAACGCCGGTTTCCTCGACGGACACGCCGATGGGCTGCCGCTGGAGCGCCGGCCTGGGCCCAACGATGGCTACCACAGCGGCGTCAACGGCAATTATGCGGTGTGGCTGCGACGCTTCGGAGTCCGGGAAGAGCAGATCGAGACGATGGCCGGGGTGCTGGACAGAACCACCGACGAGCAACCGCAATAACTGCCCGGCCGTAACGATCCGGGGTGCTCCGCGGCCGGCAGCCTGCCGTACCATTCATTCCTGAACCCTTCGTGATTTACCTGGCGTTGATTCGAGTCCGACCCGAGGCCTAGCATTGGGCTGGAGGTGCTATCATGGCCAAGCAGGAATGCGTGGAAAAGGGGGGACGTTGCGCAGACCGGGCCGTGAACCAGGCCGGGCGAGTGGGGGGCGCCACTCCGGCCGAGTCTGAGGAAGAGCGGATGAACGCATCTCAGGGCCGGGCAGACGTCGAGGAACAGGCTGCGCTGGACCGGGTCGAGGAGGCGTCCGAGGAGTCGTTTCCCGCGAGCGATCCGCCCGGCTGGGCGGGCACTTCGCCCCGGAAATAGGGTTCGCCAGGGCAGGTGCGTCACAGATGTCCGGAGGCGGCGTTGCATGGCCGGCCATCCGCCAGCATCGGCCGGATGGCAGCAGGGATGATCCGTCGTGTTGGCGCGGCCCATTTTCGCGGTGTCTTCAAGTTTCCAGAACGTACCCAAGCCGGTGAGACAGGCGGGCGGGGCGTGGAGTGCGCGCCGCCGCCCTTGCGGTGTTAGGGTTTGCCGGGGCCGGGGTGTATAATGCCGCCTGGCGTGTGGATCGTTTTCCAACCTGTTCGGAAACATGAGGGCGGAACCGTGAATCAACCTGCAGAGAATCAGTCGTCGCGTCGTGAATTCCTCAGCACCTCCGGCAAGATCGCTGCCGTATCTGCGTTCGGGCTGGGGGCGGTACCGGCGGTTCATGCCGCGGAGAACAACACCATCAAGGTGGCCCTGGTCGGCTGCGGGGGCCGGGGGACGGGAGCGGCGATCAATGCGCTCTCCACAAAGAGCGGCCCGACCGAGCTGGTGGCGATGGCCGATGTGTTTGATGATCGGCTCCAGTCCAGCCTCCAGCAGCTTTCCTCACGATTCGAGAAGCAGGTCAAGGTGCCCAAAGACCGCCAGTTCCTCGGCTTCGACGCGTACAAGAAGGCCATCGACGCACTGGACGGCTCCGGCGTGGTGATCCTGGCGACGCCGCCGGGCTTCCGGCCGCTGCACCTGGAGTATGCGGTAGCCAAGGGCTGCCACGTGTTCATGGAGAAGGCGTTCTCGGTGGATGGGCCGGGCACCCGCCGGGTACTCAAGGCCGGCGAGGAAGCGGACAAGAAGGGCCTTAAGATCGCGGGCGGTTTGATGAGCCGTCATTCTCCGGCCCTGGAAGAAGCCGTGCGGCAGATTCACGACGGGGTTATCGGCGAGGTCATCACCTGCTGGGCCTATCGCGAGCACGGCCCGGTGGGTTTGAGCCCGAAAGCGGCAGGTCAAAGCGAAGTGGCCCACCAGATCCGCAACTTCCATAACTTCAACTGGCTGGGCGGCAGTTTCATCCTCGACTGGCTGATTCACAATCTCGACGTGTGCTGCTGGGTGAAGAATGCCTGGCCGGTGTCGGCTCAGGGCCAGGGCGGCCGGCAGGCGCGCACCGAACCCGACCAGATGTTTGATCACTACGCCGTCGAATACTCGTTCCCCGACGGCACGCGGATGTTCGCCCAGGGCCGGCACATGGCCGACTGCTGGAACTTCTGGGGAGTGGTGGTTCACGGGACCAAAGGTTCGGCCGTACTGGGCGAAGGCATCCCCAATCCGCTGATCTACAAGGGCCACAAGCGCGTTGATGAGAACATCATCTGGCGGTTCAAGGGCAAAGGCGGCGATCAGTACCAGATCGAGCATGACCGGCTGTTCGAGGCCATCCGGCAAAACAAGCCGTACAACGAGACGAAGCGCTGTGCCGAGGCCTCGCTGACGGGAATCCTTGGGCGGATGGCCGCCGAGTCAGGCCAGGAGATCGGCTGGCAGCAGGCCATGGACTCGGATCTCGTGCTCGCGCCGAACCTGGAGAACCTGACCATGGATGGTCCGGCCCCGGTGATGCCTGATGAGCAGGGCCGTTATCCGGTGGGCATGCCGGGCAAAACGAAAGTGCTCTAAGCGCTGACCGATTCTGACATTGAACGATGTAGCGGCCGGGCTCCGTACCGGCCGTTCTCCATACTTTCGTAGCGGCCGGGCTTGAGTACCGGCCGTTTTCAATTGGGGAACGGTTGGCACGGATCCCGGCCGTTGCCATTGAAGATCCGCTATTCGTCTCTGTGGAGCTGGAACTCCCAGATCGTCGGCCCGTTGGTAGCCTTGAGGATGTTGAGCCGCACGTAGCGGGCGGTAACCGGCTCGAATTGCAGCGAGAGGGCCGGGCCGATCTTCGTGCCTTTGGTGATCGTGCGCCAGACCTCGCCTTCCTTGATCTGCAGCTCAAACTCCCGTACCCGGTCGTACTCCTCGGCGAGGGTCGCCGAGTTGAAGGTGGCCGGTTCGCCGAGATCGACCTCCAGCCAGGCGGACAAGACGCCGGTATCGGTGGCCCAGCGGGTGGACCGGTTGCCGTCCAAGGCCTTCTCCGCCCCCAGCTTCGCGTTGTTCTGGTAGACGTTGGAGGCGGTGGCCTTCTTGCCGGTGGTCAGCGATTTCCGCTCAATGGGCGTGATGGTGGCCGGGTCGCGGTCGAACTTCAGGGCGAGGATCGTATCTGCCGGATCTCTGCGCTCGGAAGGCAGGCGGAGTTCGGTTCCGCGGGGCGTTGTGCTGGTCTCGATCTTGTCGCCGGTCAAGGTGGCCGCTGAGACAACGCGGCCCGCTCCGGCGGGGAGCTTGATGATCTCTTGCGGCCAGTTGAACACGTGCAGAAACACCTCGTTGCCCTTGTAGGTGCTCGCGCCCCATGGCCAACCCACGAACGGGCCGCCGCGCGTGCCGTAGATGGTGTGGCCGTATTGCTTCAACCACGCACCCACTTCCCGAAGTCGGGCGGCTTGGGCCGGCTCGATCTGGCCCGTCGGCATGGGCCCGACGTTGAGCAGCAGATTGCCGTCGCCGCCGGCACACTGGACCAGCGTCTGGATGATCTCTTCTCGCGACTTGACCTTGTCGTCAGGCTTGTAGGACCACTGCCGGCCGATGGTGATGCAGCTCTCCCAGGGGCGGTGGTTCTGAAACTGGCCGATCGTCTGTTCCGGCGTGTCGAAATCGCCCGGCAGGCCGGCGCGGTTGGTGATGAGGATGCCCGGCTGGAGCGAACGGATCATGGCGAAGAGCTTTTCGCTGTCCAACTCCTCGGCCGTGGAGTCGAGGCCGTCGAACCAGAGGATGTCCACCTTGCCGTAGCGAGTGCAGAGTTCGCGGAGCTGGCCGTGCATGTATTCGACGTAGCGGGCGTGGTTCTCCGAGCGGTAGTCGGGGTGATACCAGTCCGGCGGGGAGTAGTAGAAGCCGAGCTTGAGACCGGCCTCGTGACAGGCCTCGGCCAGTTCGGCGGTGACATCGCGCCTGAAGGGAGTGTTGGTGATCTTGTAGTCGGTGAGCCGGCTGTCGAACATGCAGAAGCCGTCGTGATGCTTGGTGGTGAAGACGACGTACTTCATGCCCGCGTCTCTGGCCAGGGCTACCCATTCACGGGCGTTGAAGGCGGTGGGGTTAAAGCGCTTATAGAGGTTGTCGTACTCTTCGACGGGAACCGTGCCGGTTCCGGTTCTTCCCGGACGCGGTCCGCCGCGCGACCAGCCGATCTCGGTGCCTTTCAGGCTGACCGGCCCCCAGTGGATGAAAAGGCCGAAGCGGGCTTGCTGGAACCAGCGAAGGTCCTCGGGTGAGGCCCGCAGAGAGTCCGGCGGTTTCTGCACGATCTGCTCGCGAATCGGCCGGGTGCAGCCTGGGATCAGCAGCAGTGCCGCGAGCACGCCGACCAGGGCGCGAGTTGCCTGTCGAGATGGTTTACGCAGCATGGTTCCCTCTGAATGTGTGGGGCTTCCGGGCGCGTTTGGGTTTGGTACGTTCATGTGCTTTCCCAAATCGTGAGCCCAGGTCCGGAGGACCTGGGCCACCCGCGATTCCCGAAATCGTGAGCACGGGTTCCGAAAACCCCGGTCCGCCCGGAGCGGGAGGACCGGGGTCACCCGGATCATCACTCATTTGCCCGTCAGTTCGTCTTCTACTCAACACCGGCCAGCGCGTAGATGGTGCCGTCCCAGGTGGCCACGATGATCGTGTTACCCGAAATGGCGGGCGTCGAGGCGATGGGCAGGCCGAACCAGTACTTCCAGAGCAGGGCGCCTTCGCGGGCGTCGAGGGCGTAGAAGTAACCGTCGCTGGCGCCGAAGTAGACCACATCGCCGACGATCACCGGAGAGCTGGTGATGGTGGCCGCGTCACGGCGATAGGGGATCGACGAGGCCAGATCCTTGCCGATCGGGAAGCGCCACTTGAGCTTGCCGGTGGCCTTGTCGAAGCCGTGCATGGCCGCTCCGAGGGTCTTGCCATCAAGGTTGACCTCCGCGCTGCCGACGCAGACGATGTACTCGCCGATGGCGGGCGTGCCGGTCTCATTGCCCAGGGGAACGATCCGCGAATCCTTGTCGGTCGGCTTGTCGAAGGTGGCCTCCCAGATCTGCTCGCCGGTCTTGCCGTCGAGGCAGCGCAGGGTTTTCTCGGTATGGAAGACGTAGAGGCGATCGCCTTCCTGTCCGGCTTCGACGGCGGCGGGGACGACGGCCACGGTGGAGACGGACATCTTGGCCTTGGCCCAGCGGATTTCGCCCTTTTCCGGGTCGAGGGCCCGGACGAAGGGGCCGCCCTGGTAGATCGTGCCGGTGCCGATGCTGGGGCCTGAGTACACGTTGGGCCACCAGTCTTTCCCGCCGGGTTGCCTCCAGAGTCGTTCGCCGGTGGCCAGATCGTAAGCGCCGAACCCGGCGCAGCGGCCGGCGTAGACGGCCTTGCCGTCGGTGACGGGGAAGCTCAGCTCCCAGCGGTCGCTTTGCTCGCGACCCAGCGAGGTGGTCCAGCGGGGATAGCCGTCGCGGTTGAAGCAGTAGAGAGTGCCGGCCTGGGAGACGGCCATGATGTTGCCGTCCCACACGGCGAGGCTGTGTTTGATGGATGAATCGACAGTGGCCCGCCACAGTTCACGGCCGGTGACCAGATCGAGGGCCACGACCGCGCAATCTTCCATGGATTGCTCAAAGCTGGTGGCCGCATAGACCTTGCCTTCGGCGATGACCGGGCTGGAGATATGGATGTTGCCGCCCAGACTGGTGGCCCAGGCCAGGGAGAGGGGGGGCTTGGGGCCGGTCGGCAGATAGCCGCGGTGGCCGGCGTCATTATGGAAGAAGGGCCAGGCCTCGCCGGGTTTAACCGTGGTGGTGGGGCCGCCGGTGAGGGTGAAGACGCCCTCTTTCGTCCAGACCTTGCCGTCGGCGGCGGTCACCTGGATCTCGATGCGCTTCGGGCCTGAGGCCACTCCCGGGGGCACCTGCCAGCGGCCGGCCCAGGACCATGAGCTCTCGATCCACAAGTTGCCGTCGGCGAGCACCCTGTTATCCGCCTCGGGGGCTGCGTCGAGTATCCGCCAGCGAGCTTTCTTGGCCTTGACGGCGGTATCGTAGGCCAGGACGCGGAGTGGAATCTCGCGACCGGCTACCGAGCCGTCCAGCGGCGGATGCACGATTTCGAGGCGTTCGCGCTGGCCGCCGACGCGCCACTCGCAGCGCATCTGGTCGCCGTCGACGTGGATGATGCGGAAGCCGCGCGGGCTGCGGTCGATCCCGCCAAAGCGCAACGTGGAGCTGTTGATGTCCAGGATGCCCTTGTAGATGCGTTCGCGCCGGCCGTGCCAATGGCCGGAGAAGATGGCGGCGCAGTTGCGTTCGGCCCACCAGTCGAGCTCGGGGATGGTGGGGATGTAGTGCTGCAGGACGATGACCCGCTTGCCGGCTCCGTTGATGCGGAGGTCCTCCTCGATCCATTTCTCCTGTCGCTGGTGGTAGCTCTTGTTCTTAATGATGGCCACGATGTCGCGGGAGATGAAGTGGTAGGGGCCGATGTCGAAGGAGTAGTAGGGCGGCCCCAGGTAGCGCTCGTAGTTTTCGCTCTCGCGGAACTGTCCACCCCAATCATGGTTACCCACCGTGTTGTAGATCGGGTAGCGGCAGCGGCGTGTGGCCTTTACGTAAGCTTCGAGCTGGGGAATCTCTTTGCCGGTGTTGGTCAGGTCTCCGGTGGTGACGATGAACATGGGGCGGTCGGAGAGCCGGTTGACGACCTCCAGATCTTCGATCATCGTGCGGACGGCGTCCTCGGCCTGTGTAACGTGGGTATCGGTCAGTTGCACGAAGGTGAAGCGGTCGGTGTTGCGTTCAGGAGCGCGCACCAGGCCGATATCGGCGGGCTGCACGCCGCCGGCGTAGCGGTCGAAATCGGCTACTACGAAGAACTTTTTGGAGGGCCGCCAGCCCGCGGGGGTGGACACGAACACCGAGCCCCGGACGACCTCGTTGAGCTCAAACTGGAAGGCGCCGTCGGCCGAGGTCTTGAGGACGGTCAGGCCGTCGGAGACGGACATGCCGGCCAGGGCCGGTTCGCCGTCGTTGCGGACGCCGTTGGCGTTCAGGTCTTCGAACACGACGCCGCGCATGGTGAGCGATCGGGGGGCCGGCTGGGCCGGCTGGGTGGCCGGGGCAGCCAATACGGCAGAGGCTTGCAACGAAACCAGCACACACAGGATACGACGGAACATCTGAGGCCTCCAGCGAACTCTGGAAATCAGTGGGACCGGGCGCGATCCTGCGACGTGCGATCACAGCCGCGCGCACGGTCATTAAACCAGGGGGCATGGTATGCGAAAGCGAGGCCTGGAGCCAGCCGAGCGCTGGGGCAACGGCGTGCGGATGCAGTATCTGTGAATTGAGATGATCATGCTCGGGAGTTGGAGGCGGGCAGGATGCCCGCCCCCCGACAACGCCGGCCGGCTGTTCTGGGGGAGCGGGCATCTTTGCCCGCCTGAATTCCTCGGAGGGCGGGCATCTTGCCCGCGTGAATTCTTTGGAGGGCGGGCATCCTGCCCGCCTGATTCCGCGAGAAACAGGCGGTCTGGAAACGGCAGCGGCGCGACTAGCAGATGGTTTTTTCGAAAAAGCACCGGCAAGGCGCCGGTGCCGCACAAATTAACCGGTGCTACACAGGCCGGCCAATGCCACACGGATGCAGGGCTGCGAGGTTATGGCGTTCGCCGGGCGGGGCGCTCCAGGTGAAGCGGCGCTTCGATTCTGCGACCCGGGGCGGTTGCGTCCAGGGGCAGAAATCCAGGCAGCGGGCCGGGGCCGACCCGCGCGAGGGTGATCGCGACCTGGCCCTCCCAGATCGCGCCGGCCCGCGCGGCCAGGGTGACGGAGCCGCTCATCATCTGGCGGACGCTCCGGCCATCCACGGCGGAACCGGTGGCCGTACACCAGCGGTGGATCGGAATATCGAAGCGTTGGTCGCCCCGGCTGGTGATGAACTCTTCGTTGCCGGCCTTGAGGTAGAAGGCCTTGCCGATTTGCTCGATTTCGACGGTGAAGGGCGAGGACGTCTCGCCGATGGTCACCACGAAACTGCCGACCAGTTCCGGCCAGGGACGGCAGATCTCATTCAACAGCAGGATCTTCCGGGGGGCCGGATCCGGCCGGGAGAGCTGAGCCACGCGCGCGTCGTTGACGTCCAGATCGAATATCAGAGCGAGGGCCTGGACGGCCGTTTTCCGGACGGCCTCGTCTTCGTGGCTGCTCAATTCAACCAGCCGGCGTGGACCGATGGTCCAGAGGGTGGCCAGGCTTGCGTCCGCGGCCTGCTGATCATACCCGCGGGCGGCGGCCAGCAGCGGGTCGAGGCGGGTGGCCTGGCCGGCGGCGATCAGGAGCATGGCGGCCTGTCGGCGGCGGGCATCGTTGCCGACGAGCATTTCGATGAAGCGCGGGAGGTTGGAGTCTTTCACGTAGCCGGCATAGTTGAGGGCGATCTCTCGCTCGTCTTCGCCTCTTTCCAGTTCTTTGGTGACGCGGGAGAGCATCGCGGCGTCGGCCAGCTCGTCGCCCATCTGGACGCTTTGCCGGGTTATGCATTGCACGCCCCAGAAGACGCCCGCCCCCAGGAGCGCGATGCCCAACAGGATGCCGATCAGCCGGAACGGAATCACCGACCAGATGGTGGATTCCTCCGCCGACCGCGTCCGACGGGACTTGTGGACCAAGCCGGTGACCTGGTTGGTGCCACACTCCGGGCAGCGCACGGTGTCCGGGAGAAGAGGAGCATCGCAGATGATGCAATGCTTCATCTCCTTTTTCTCTTCCGGCTCCGGCACGCCGATCCAGGAATCCTCGGCCAGATCGGTCGCCTGCCACTCGAAGGGAGGGCGGGCTTCACCGATCTTGAAGGTCTGCGAGCACTTTGTGCAGACCGCCGTGCGACCAAAGGCCTCGATCTTGGTGCGGTAACGACGCTTACAGTGCGGGCATTGAACGCGAACCACGGTCACGGGCCTCCAGGGAATTGACCTTATAATAATCGCAATCATGGGGATTGGGCCACAGCCGCGACGATCGCCCCGTTGGTTCGGGTAGCAGCAACGGGTGATAGCGCAACGGCTGCACACCTCAGGGGGACCATCCTGCCCGCCTCCAAGGCGTGCAGGATGCACGCCCCCCGAACAGTGCCTGTCCCCCTGAACCCTGAACCCCGAACCCTGAACCCTTCAAAGG
>JAAXZI010000206.1 GCA_012719955.1 Phycisphaerae bacterium
AGACAAGGGGACGGGTTCAGCATCGAGGGATGTGAGTTGGTGTCGTATCAACCCGCTGCTTGCCGGAGTGGCGGAATTGGCGGGACTCAAGAGGCGTCAGAATGAATTCATCGACATGTGAATCTTCCTGACGCCTTTTCTGCTTCCGGCCATCGCTCGTCAATCGAACAAGGTCCCCTGCCTCGGATCTTCATCCCCAGCTCCTCCCTCCGCCGGCTGCTCCGGTTCGTCCAGCCGCAGCCCGCAGTCCGCGAGATACCTGTCGGGCCGGGCACCGTATATCCCGTCCTTGCCACTCACGCAGGTGGTGTACCCTATACGCGCAAGAAACGCCGTCGGGTCGTCAGCAAACGCGCTCAGCAGCGCGAAGAAACTGTCCGCCACCGGTTCCGTGAAACTCAGGACCGGGTCCATCGACAGGTAGAACACCTTCCCTGCCAGCGGTCGGCCTTCACATTCGCCCTGCGTGAACAACACGAGCCGGGTGCCTTCGCCGGGCGAACTTGCGAAGACCTGGTAGCGCCCGGCCACGTACATCTCCTCAAGGCCCTCAAGCACCCACCCCATCTTGTTCGCCAGTTGGGCCGTCAGACCATCCCAGTCCTCGAGAGGGTGTATGCATAGTGCCGGCGTCGGCTCGCCGCTGAGCAGATCGGGCACAGCGCACAGATCAACGCCGTTCCATCGAGAATAAAACGCCAACAACTCGGCCTGTAACGATGGACATGCCGCCGTCTTGTTTCGCAGCCTCTCAAGCTCGCGCGGCGTAGCCGGTGTGCCGAAATAATGCGGCGCGGGCAACACGTATTCATCCCGTTCCGCTCTTTCATGGGCCGGAAAGTGCAGCCCCGGCGCGGGATGCTCAGCGAGCGTCTGAAAACTCAACGGAATGGTCATGGCGCAGCCTCCGATCCAGCCAATGTACCACCAGGGTCAAAGACGATCCAGAAGCAGCCGCTTCAGGAGAACACCGGCCGGGTACCGGGTTCTTGTTTTCTTCCGGTCAATGACCGCAGGGCTATCGTATTCTGCTCCCCGCAGCCAGCCCAAACAAGAGGCCCAATGAGCTCCCGAAGTGCCGGGACGGGACTTGTGATCATCTCTCCCAACATCGGTAATTGGATATCCAATTGGCTGGGATGTCATAGTGTACGTTCCTTACAATGAGCACGTGAAGGATTACCATGCAATTGCTGAATCAACACGAACTGGGGACGCTGACCGTATTCGAAAGGCGGCTTTACGACGCCCTGCTGAATCTCATCTCACCTGTTTCAGAACGACTCGAACCTGCCAACTCCGGGTTTTGGTGGCGCGTTAATGAATGGGTGGCTGATGATTCGCTTGCGCATATGGTCGAAATGCGCGTCACCTACCTGGCTGAATCGGCATTGTCCTTTAAAGCTCACTTCTGCAGTGCTCCGGAGAGCATCTATATTTGGTTCCAGGCAGCACCCAATGGCAGCAAGCCTCTTTGGGAGGCAGAACGCTCCCAATTCGAGTCTGTTGATGCGTTCATCTCGGAGGTGTCTTCGTTTGTTCACGATCTCTTGACGGGCAGGGTATCCGTAACCACATATTCGGCGCGGAATGTCGTGTTCAAATGGGTAGCCTACCGGGGGACGGATCGCATTCAATCGTAGAGGCGAATCCTGTTCCCGTACCTGTCCCCAAGGGTAGTGCGGACATTTCGAAACGGGAATGCAAGTGAATGCCAGTGAGCCAACGCTTCCCACAGCGGGCTTGATGCGGGGAACGCCAGCTTAATCCGGGAAACGCCATACACATTTCGCTGACGGCTCACCCGGCTCAGCAGGGGTCATTCGTTACCATGCATCGGCTGAAGCCGGAGTGCGTCTGAGGCTGGAGATGTGTTTGTCGTTGAGGGGGATCGCCAGTGGCCCCGAGAGGGGCCAGGTGAGAGTAGCCACCAGTGAAGCGAAGCGGAACTGGTGGTTGCGAGTGCCCAGCCCACAAGTCCCCGCCCCGGCCGGGGCGGGGTGAGAGGCTGCACCCGTCGCGGGTGAAGGACCATGGGGATCGTTTCGCAGGATCGAAAAGCCACATTCTTCTTGAGAACGGCCGGTACGGAGCCCGGCCGCTACCGGATTGGGGGACTCTCCAACTGGAGACTGTGCCGGTGGCTTGGGGGGCGCCAACGACCTTGGGAGGCCCCACGGTTTGGGGAGCAACGAGTATGGGCGCCGGGCGGTTAACTCTCAAGCGGGTCCAGCTTACAATTCGCCGCATGGATGCGGAACACAAACCATGCGTTGGCGCGGAATCAGGGGACCGGATTGACCTGGAACGGCCGGGCGGGCTGAAGCGCGCGGCTCGTTCCGACGTGAGGATGACGCACGGGCCGGAGGTCAGTCGGCGCGGATTGCTCGCCACGGCCGTGGGCGGGGTACTCCTGGGAGGCCACGGGCGAAAACGGCTTGCGCGGGCGGAGGGCACAGGGGCCCGGGTGGACGAGGCGCAGACCCGGCCGGCCGGAGCGGCCTCTTCCGATCTGTATGATCCGATGGCTGTCGGGGAGTTGCCGCAGTACATCTTCTTTAACGTGGCCCCCCACTCAGGCTGGCACCAGGGCCGGCCGAAGAGCTTCACCCCGGAGCTGTGCGAGGAGATCATCGACACCATCGGCACGCGCGGCCACGAACGGCGGCGGATGGGGGTGAGCTTCATCTTCTCCATACTCGAGCGCAAGCTGGAGACTTCCGCCCGGAGCCTGCAGAACCTCCTGGACGCCGCACTGGCCGCCGATCTGCCGGTGCTGATTACGCTGGACGGGCAGAACTGGTGGCAATCGCGCAGCGACCTGTGGAACTGGTGGGACCCGGACGCCCCCGGCTACGACCCGGCCAACCGCCTGAACGTGGAGTGGACCGGCTGGTCGCCGGAGACGGCGGTCAAGATCGGCTGGCGCAACTGGGGCCGGCAGCTTCGCGTGGCCCCCGCCCCCAACCTGGCCTCGCCGCGGTTTCTGGCCGAGCATTGGAAGGCCTATGACGTCCTCATTCCCATCCTCCTGCGCTGGTATCGCCGTCTGCCGGCGACGCGTAAGTACCTGTTTGGCGGGGTCAAGCTGGGGTGGGAGGCGTCGATCAACGTCAACGCCTATCACTACAAGAACGGCAATGAAATCTTCGAGCGGTCGCCTCACGACGCCTCCGGCGATCCCGACGACCACAGCCCGGAAAAGGGCTGGACCTTCGGGCAGGCGGCGCTGGGCTATGCGGCGGTGCGCACGGCCGGCATCAAAACCAGCGGCGAATTAACGAAATTTGACATCGAACAGGTGGTATACCAATACCTGGAAAGCCTCTGCCGGGAAGCCCATCGCCGGGGCATTCCGAAGCACATGATTTTCACACACCAGGGCGGCACGTACGCCCCCTGGGACCAGCATCTCTCCTTCAAACCGGCGATCAACGACTACTCCATCCCCGGCTGGAGCTTCTACAGCCACGATCCGCCCGACTGCGGCTCGCTGGCCCGGGACCTCGAATCGGCCGGTCGGCAGCAATGGGCAGCCTGCGAATGGTGGCGCGGGGCTGCTGATGAGGTGGGTTGGCGGGAACGCTTCGCGCGGACCTTGAACTTCAAGCGCTGCCGATTCGTCTGCGTTTACAACTGGAACGGCTTTGCCAAGGCCCCGGGCGGCCCGGCGGCGGTGAGCTCGCTTCTTCAGCAGACCAAAGATTAAGAGATTAAGAGAGCACGGTTCAAAGCAGCCAGCCGGATGGCCGTGGGCGATTTTGAGACACGCCCAGTGCCGCACCACCGTGCGGGTCCGGCCCACGGCTCTTTGTGGCCGTCGATTCGCGAGGTCCCGCATTTAACCCACCTGACCCGGAAATCGCCTCATACAAGGGGATAGAATCGGACGAATTCGGGTCAGCCGTGGCACGTAGCCCGGCTCATTTCACTCAGGAAAGAGGGAAACACATGAAAGCACGATTCTCATCGCGCGAGTGCTCTGCACTCATGAAGTATCTGATGATGCCGCTGTTGACGCTGTTGCTGGTAACCGGCTGCCCCCAGGGTCAGAACGCCCCGCCTGTGGCCAGCGCCGGCGCGGACCAGACCGTCACGCCCGGCGCGGCGGTGACGCTGAACGGCAGCGGCAGCAGCGACCCGGACGGCGATCCACTGGGCTTCCAGTGGACACAAATCAGCGGCGAGGCCGTTACGCTCAACGGCGCGGATACAGCCACCGCCACGTTCACGGCCCCCGAAACTCCGGGGACGCTGGTTTTCCAGCTCACGGTTGACGACGGCAACGGCGGCACCGCCACCGACGCCGTGATCGTCACGGTGAGCACGACGCCGCCTCCGGTCACCACGCCCACGCTGTTTGTTGCGAACCGGGTGGGAACGCCCAAGATCCTGAGCTTCCAGAATCCCGCGACGCTCACCGGCAACGTTGCGCCCGCAACGAACCTGTCCGGAACCGCCACGCTGCTGAACGCCCCCTTCCACCTGGCGGTGAATTCCGCCAACGAACTGATCGTCGCCAACAGCCTCGGCATCGGGCTGGCCAGCCTGACCGCCTACGCGAACGCGCCGGCGACCAACGGCAACCTGGCCCCCAACCGCAACGTGACGGGGCTCGCCACGCAGTTGGCCTTCCCCCGGGGCGTGGCTTACGACAGGGACCGGGACATTCTCTACGTGGCCAACAGCGGCCTGAATACCATCCTGGTCTTCACCAACGTCTCGACCACGACCTTCAACGGCAACCTGGCGCCGGCGCGCACGTTCACCGGCGGTCTGGCCAGTCCGCAGGGTATCAGCCTGGATCTCAACGGCGAAAACCTGTACGTCGCGAACCTGACCACGAACCAGGTCACGGTGTACAACAACCCCGCGAACCTCAACGGTACGGTCACGCCCGCGCGCACGATCATTGGAAACCCGGCCTTCACCGGGCTGTTTGACGTGTTCGTGGATAGGGCCAACGACCGGCTCTACGTGGTGAACGCGGTCGCCCCCCTGCGGATCAATATGTTCCTGAATGCATCAACACGCAGTGGCGTGCAGGCGCCGGACACCATCCTCACGGTTCTGGGAGCGGCTTCGCTGGACGGCATCGTGGTGGATTCCACGGATCACGGCTACATCACGGATATCACCGGAAACCGGATCTTCTCTTATGACAACATCAGCGCGCGGAACGGCATCCTCACCCCGGATCGGACGATCACCGGGGTTGACACGCAGTTGTCCGGTCCCAGCGGGATGTTCCTCCTCGAATAAGAGGGCAGGCTTGTTGGCGCCGTTGTGCCCGGCCGGCACGATTCAGGCGCTGCGAAGCTTGGGCTGGCTGACGTAGCGTTCGGCGACTACCTGCTTGGCCTGGCCCACCAGGTAGAACGAGCCGGTGATGCAGATGAGATCTTCGCGGGTGACAGCCCGCTCGGCGATGTCCAGCGCTTCCGGGAGCGTCCGGGCCACCTGGGCCATCTTGCCGCTGCGCTCGATGTATTGAGCGGCCAGTTCGGCCGGATCAGCCGAGCGCGGCGACCCGGTGGTGGTGAAAATCACCTTGTCGGCGCCGAGCTGGATGTGGTCGAGCATGCCGGGGATGTCTTTGTCCGTTCGGCAGCCGAAGATCACCACCATGGAGTCATAAGCGACATTCTGGCCGATGGCCCGCATCAGCGCTTCGACGCTGGCGGCGTTGTGGGCGCCGTCGACCATGATTCGCGGGTCGTGGTGAATGACTTCCATGCGGCCGGGCATGTGCGTCTGGGCAAGGCCCTCGATGGCCTTCTGGTCCTCGATGGGGAAACCCTTGTCCTTGAGGACGGTCAACAGGCTCAGGGCCAGCCCGCAGTTGATGGCCTGGTGGTCGCCGGGCAGCGGCACGGGCAGGTGCTCGAACCGGCAGTTGGGCGTGATCAGGCTCACCCGGGTCTGCGGACCGGCGGCCCGCGAGGACTCAAAGCGGTAGCTGAACTCGATGTCCCGGCCGGTGAACCGGAGGGGCGCCTTGACCTTTTCGGCGACCCGCACGAGCACCTCGCAGACCTCCGGCGGCTGAGGAGAGCTGATGGCCGGCACGCCTGGCTTGAAAATGCCGGCCTTCTCCTCAGCGATAAGAGGCAGGGTTCGCCCGAGCTGATTCACATGATCGAAGCTGATGCTGGTGATCGCACAGACTTCGGGTTTAAGCACATTGGTGGAATCGAGCCGCCCGCCCAGACCGGTTTCGATGACGGCCAGATCCACGCCCTGGTCCACGAAGTAGAGGAAACCGATGGCGGTTAGGATGTCGAAAAAGGTCGGCTCGTCGCGGCCCAGCCGTTTGATCAGGGGGGCGATCCGGGCCACATAGCGGGTGAGATCGGTCTCCGGGATCATCTGGCCGTTGATCTGAATGCGCTCGCGGATGTCAACCAGATGCGGCGAGGTGTACAGGCCAACCTTCATGCCACAGTTGGCCAGCATGGAGGCGAGCATCATACAGGTGGAACCTTTGCCCTTGGTTCCGGCCACATGAACGCTGCGCAGATTCTTGTGAGGGTTATCCAAAGCCGCCAACAGGCGGTTCATTCGTGCTAAATTGAAATTATTGGCATTATAACCGACCCGCGTCATCTTCTCGTAGTTGGCGACTGAATCCAGGAAGGTCAACGCAGATTGGTAGGTCCGGATGGTCGTGGACGACGTCTTCTTGCGCGCCCCAGTCCTGAGAGGAATTGACCGTGCCATGAGGGATATCCTATCGTTCGGGGCCGCCTCAGTCAAACAACTGATGGGTTGTCGCGGGCTTACGACCCCGGAAACCAAGCGTAACCTTATACGAGAAATGATCCTAATGCAAGCCTCACGTTTACTACTTACTTTTGTGAACTATTAATGCAAGTCAACTAATTGTGATAAGTCCCTGGGAAAACCCCAATTACTGGGCATAGGGTGGTTGGACGTTCGCCCGGTGGACGTGCCGGATCAAGGTCCGTCGGGGACTTCTCGTCGGCCCCGGAAATGGCGCGTCGAGAGGGATAGAAAGCATTGAGGTGTTTGCCTGTCAAATAGGGTAGTTGCGCGGCCATTCTGCTGGTCGCACCTTTGCCGACTGTGTGGGCGTATATACAATGAGCAATTGTGTAGCTTATATCCTGGAAGGAGTTGCGATGTACCCAGCGTCGATGGTGAGTTCCCGTAGCCGGCTGTGCACGGCTTTCGCGCTCAGTTTGGCCTTGACCGGGATTCTGTCCGCCGGCCATGCGCTGATGGCGGCGGACAGGCCAGCCGTCTCAGAGGCGCTCGCCAAAGACTCGCTTCAGCAGAAATGGGAGGACGGGCTGGTCGCCCTGAGCACCGGCCGGTTCAAGCAAGCCTTCAGCCTCATTCACGAGGTCGCCCGGCAGAGTGACGGCAACGAGCGCGTTCGGCTCGTCGATCAGTGGATCAGCAGTTTCGAGAAGCTCCAGCGGGAGCGCAGCGAGCGGGCTCAGAAGGATTATGAGACCTACGTCGCGTGGGCCAAGGCAGACATGGCCCAGGAGAAATGGCGATCGGCCATTCGCGCCGCGGGCATGGCCTTCAATGCCGCCGCCGACCAGGACGCCTTCCGGGCCGAGCCGTGGCTCTTGAAGGTGGTGGAAGGCGCCCAGGCCGCCGCCCAGGAATATGAAGAGAATGCCAAGTGGCTGCAGGCGGCGCGGATTTACGTGCGGCTGGTGGACATCTTCCCGCGTCGGAAGGAATTCAAGGAGGCCCTGGACCGCTGCCAGGCCCATATCCGCCTCGAATTCACCTATTCGCCGGAATCCGACTGGGAGGCGGCGGTGGCCCATATCACCCCCGACATGGCCATTGACGCCTTCAACAAGATCGCCACGGAATACATCACCGAGCCCAACTTCAAAGAAGCGGCCGTTGCCGCCCTCAAGCATGTCCTGCTGATGACGCAGGAAAACAAGATCGCCCGGGTCTTCAAGCGGCTGGAGGATGTGCAGGCGGTTGACGAATTCCGCGACCGCATCAACGTTCGGCTCAGGATGGCCCAGGAGCGCGAGGAGCTGACGCACAACGACCTGATCAATCATTTCAAGCGGGTGCTGACGCTCAACCGTGAGACCCAGCTTTTCCCGCAGACCGTGCTGATTCACGAGTTCGTTCACGGGGCGCTCAAGCCGCTGGATCCCTTCAGCGACATGCTCTGGCCGGCGGACCTCCAGGAGTTCAACAAGCACACCCAGGGACGGTTCAGCGGCGTGGGCATTTCCATTCACAAGGACCCCGGGGAGCCGATCAGGGTGGTGTCTCCTCTGGAGGATACTCCGGCCTATAACGCCGACATCCGGCCCGGAGACCTGATTACGGCCATCAACGGGCAGCCTTCCAAGAAGCTGTCCATCACCGCGGCGGTTCGCGAAATTACCGGCCCCCCGGGTACCACGGTGACGTTGACCATCAAGCGGCCGGGGGTGGAGAAGGAATTCGACGTCCGGCTGGAGCGGCGCGAGATCACGATTTTCACCATCAAGGGCTTCGAGCGAGACGAAGCCGGCCGGTGGAAATACATGATCGACCCGGCGAACGGCATCGCCTACCTGCGAATGACCAACTTCACCGAAGGAACCATTGACGAGTTGAAGGAGATCGTTCGCCGGCTCCGCCAGGATGAAGGCATGCGCGGACTCATTTTCGATCTGCGCGGCAATCCCGGCGGGCCGTTGAAGGCGGCGGTGGATGTGTCGGATCTGTTCCTGGAAGGCCGTAAGAAGATCGTGGCCACCAAAGACCGGCACGACAAGCCGTGGGAGATGTCCTCTTCCTCGGGTTCGGCAGGGCATTTCCCCGATTTTCCCATGATCATTCTGGTGAATGGATCGAGCGCCAGCGCCTCGGAGATCGTGGCGGGTGCCCTGCAGGTTCACGGCCGGGCACTCATCGTCGGCGAGCGATCCTTCGGTAAAGGCAGTGTTCAGCAGGTCTTACGCCTCGGCACGAATCCGGCCTACCTGAAGTTGACCACCGCCAAGTACTACCTGCCCAACGGGCGCTGCCTGCATCGCGACGAGGACTCGGTTACCTGGGGCGTGGATCCCGACGTGGAGGTCAAGCTGGTGCCCAAGGAGATCGTGAAGGTCGCGGAACTGCGGGTCAGCAACGATGTGCTCAAGGGCAAGAACCAGAAGAATCTGACCAAGGATTACCTGAAGAGCATCACCAGCCTCAAACCGACCACGAAGCCGGCAGACGACCAGGACGGCGAAGAGAATGGCGATGAGGAGGATCTGGAAGAGGACGAGTGGTTTGACAGTGAGCGGAACGACCCGAACGAGTACCCGGAGATCGACCCGCAGTTGGAAACGGCCATGGTGCTGATGCGTGTTCGTCTGGCCACCGAGCGCCCCTGGCCCACCCGGGCCGCCGAGGTGGCGGTTGCCGCGCCGAAGGAGCGAGCCACCCCGAACTGAGGGGCGGCGAGTGCGAGCGTTGGCGGGCGTACCGGCGGGCGGTGTCAGGGGCAACTTGACACCCCGGACCAAGATCGCTAGCCTTCTGGGATTGTCTCGGAGAGGCTTGCAACAACGGCCTTGAGCAGACGAGAGGCCGGCCTTGCAAGCCTTCCGTGTCTTTGGACGGGCCGGGCGGGCCTGTCCGCTAACGTCGGAAATAAACATAAGTGCTGATAGGAACGTAAGATGGTACCTGTAGCCCGATCATCCAAACAGAGGAAGCGCCAGCGGCGATCGCACCATGCGCTCTCCCGGCCCAACCTAGTGGCCTGCCCCAAATGTAGCGTGGCCAAACTCCCCCATGCGGCCTGCGAGAACTGCGGCTACGTCAGCAGCGGCGTCGCCCTGGTCATGAAGGATCAGGAGAGTTAACTCCACATGCGAATTGGCGTGGACGCTATGGGCGGGGATTATGCGCCCCAGGCGATCGTGCGCGGTGCGCTCGAAGCGTTGCCGTCGATGAACGGGCACGAACTGGTCCTGATCGGCGACGAGAAGGCCATTCGGCAGGAGCTGGAGCGGTCTGGCAACAAGGCGGCCGACAAGGTCCAGATTGTCCACACTTCGCAGGTCATCGGGATGGACGAGATTCCCGTAGAGGCCGTCCGCCAGAAGAAGGACTCGTCGATTTGCCGGATGGTCCAGATGGCCGCTCGCGGCGAACTGGACGGGGTAATCAGCGCGGGCAATACGGGGGCATTCGCGGCCGCCTCACAGTTGCGCATGCGGCTGCTGCCGGGCGTTTCGCGCACGGGCATCGCGGTGGTGATTCCATCCTTTACCGGCCCGATCGTCCTGTGTGACGCGGGGGCAAACCTGGCCCCCAAGCCACACCACCTGGTGCAATACGCGCACATGGCCGGCGCCTATGCCAACCACGTTCTGAAAGTGGCTCGTCCGCGGGGCGCGCTGCTGTCGGTGGGCGAGGAGGACGTGAAGGGCACCGCGCTGGTGAAGACCGTGCACGAGAAGTTGCGCGCGGACGGGCGGATCAACTTCGTCGGCAACGTGGAAGGGCGCGACCTGTTCCGCGGCGGCTGCGACGTGGTGATCACGGACGGTTTCGTGGGCAACATCGTGCTCAAACTCATTGAAGGGCTGGCCGAAGGCCTGTTCAAGACCATTGCGAAGGAGATTGCCCTGGCCAGCCCGGAACTGGCCAGAAGCTTTGACCCGGTCATCAAACGCGTCTGGGCCAATCACGATTATGCCGAGTACGGCGGCGCGCCGCTGCTCGGCGTGGACGGCGCGTGCATCATCTGTCACGGCCGAAGCGATCATGTGGCTATCCGCAACGCGGTCCGGGTGGCCATGGAATACCTGGACAAGAATGTCAACTCCGTCATCGCGGCCGAGCTGGCGGAGGCCCGATAAACCTGTGAATTAATCCATGCCAAGAATACCAATGGCCATTCGCGGCACAGGCAGTGCCTTGCCCGCTCGGATTATGACTAATGCCGATTTCGAGAAGTTTCTCGACACGTCGGATGAGTGGATTCGCACGCGCTCAGGCATTCGCGAGCGCCGGATCTGCGAGAAAGGCGAGGACACGCTGACGCTGGCCCGGACGGCCGCCGAGCGGGCCCTGGAGGACGCCAAACTCACCCCTGCCGACCTGGACATGATCGTGGTGGCGACGTGTACGCCGGCTATGCCTCTGCCGTCCACGGGCTGCTTCCTGCAGCATGAGCTGGGCTGCCGACAGATCCCCGCGTTTGACGTATCGGCGGCCTGCAGCGGGTTCATGTACGGACTGGTGACGGCGGTCAGCTTTCTGGCCAGCGGCCAGTACCGTCATATCCTGGTCATTGGAGCGGAGACCATGTCGGCGATCACCGATTTTGAGGATCGCACGACGTGCATTCTGCTGGGCGACGGTGCCGGGGCGGCGGTCATCGGCCCGCCGGACAACGAGATCAGCGGAGTCTACGACACGTGCCTGGGGGCCGACGGCAGCGGCGCTCAACTGATCTGGGTCCCGGGCGGGGGCTCGCGCGAGCCGGCCAGTCAGAAGACGCTTGACGAACGGCTGCATTTTCTCAAGATGAAAGGCCGGGAGGTCTACAAGTTCGCCGTGACCAAGTTCCAGGAGGTCATCCTGGAGGCCCTGGCCCGGGTCAACCTGCCGCCATCGGACCTGGCGATGGTCATCCCTCACCAGTCCAACCTGCGGATTATCGAATCGGCCCGTGAAAAGCTGGGTCTGCCGCCCGAGAAGATGGCGGTGAACATCGATCGTTACGGCAACACATCGGCAGCCTCTATTCCCATCGCCCTGGATGAGGCTCGCCGGAGCGGACGCATCAAGACAGGCGACTGGATCATCCTGGCCGGTTTCGGCGCCGGGTTGACCTGGGGGTCAGTTGTGATCCGGCTCTAGGGTTCGATGGACATTGATCGGACCGCAAGGAATTTACCCGATGCCACGCACAGCGATACTATTCACCGGTCAAGGCGCCCAGTCCGTAGGGATGGGCAAGGACATTGCCGCCGTCTCGTCGGAGGCCGCGGCGGTATTTGAGCAGGCCAACGAGATCGTCGGCTACGATTTGAAGACCCTCTGCTTTGAAGGGCCGGCCGAAAAGCTCGAGCAGACCGACATTCAGCAGCCGGCTATCTTCACCACCAGCGTGGCCATCTGGCGGGCACTGAGCGGGCAGGCCCAAACCGGGGCGAGCCAGCCCGATACCCCGGCGGCCCCCGCCGACGCGTCAGGTTCCGGCGCTTCGGGAGCGGAGGTTTGGCTGGGTGAAACGCCGGTAGCCATGGCCGGCCTGAGTCTGGGGGAATATACTGCCCTTTTCGCGGCCGGCGCAGTGTCGTTTGAGGATGCTCTGCGGCTGGTCAAGCGCCGCGGCGAGCTGATGCAGGCGGCCTCACTGGCCGTTCCCAGCGGCATGGTGACCGCCCTGGGACTTGAAGCGGAGCAAATCGAAGCCATCTGCCGGGAAGCCAGCTCAGCGGGCATCATAAGTCCGGCCAATTTCAACTGTCCCGGCCAGATCGTGCTCTCGGGCGAGAAAGCGGCTTGCGAGGCGGCGATCAAGCTGATCGAGGCGGCCGGCGGCCGGGCCGTTCCGCTCAAAGTGGCCGGCGCTTTCCATTCCGCGCTGATGAAGCCGGCGGCGGACGGTCTCTGGGAGATGCTCAACAGCACGACGTTCGCCAGCCCGCGCGTGCCAGTGGTAGCAAACGTCAATTGCCAGTATCATGCCGACCCGGTTAAGATTCGCCGCTGGCTCGCCGACCAGCTCACCAGCCCGGTGCTTTGGCAAGCGTCTATTGAACGACTGCTGGCCGAGGGCGTGGAGCGGTTTGTCGAGATCGGACCGGGCCGAGTGCTGACCGGACTGCTGAAGAAGATCGCCCGGGGTGTCCCGGTGATAAACGTGAGCAGCGCGGAAGGCCTGAAGCAGTTTGCGGTGTAGGCGGGCGGGTTCTGCCCTGCTCCCACGGGAACGTAGCTCGGGTCCCGGGACCCGACACCAGGATCAGCGAAGGTGTGTCGGGTCTGTCGACCTGACCTGCGTTGAGACGAGGAACGCAATGGCAGCATTGTTGGAAAACCAGGTGGCGTTCGTAACCGGCGGCTCGCGCGGCATCGGCCGGGCGATCTGCCTGGATCTGAGCGCGGCGGGAGCGACGGTGATTGCCGCCGCCCGCAGCGAGGACCAGCTCACCACGCTGGTCGCGGAGGCCCAGGCGGCCGGGCACACCGGCCGGATCATTCCCCTGCGTCTGGACGTGACCGACCGGGCGGCCATCGACGCGGCCGTCGAGCAGGTCGTGGAGGGGCACGGGAAAATCGACATTCTGGTAAACAACGCCGGCATCACCCGCGACGGGCTGATGATGAGCATGACCGATGAGCAGTTCGACGAAGTCATTACCGCGAACCTGCGGTCGGTCTTCTGGCTCACGCGGGCGGTCAGCCGGCACATGGTGCGAGCCCGGTACGGGCGGATCATCAATATCAGCAGCGTGTCCGGCGTGATGGGCAATGCCGGACAGGCCAATTATGCCGCCAGCAAGGCCGGCGTGATCGGCTTCAGCAAGTCCGTGGCCAAGGAGCTGGCCAAGCGCAACATTACCTGCAATGTGGTGGCGCCCGGCTTCATCACCACGGACATGACGGACGTGCTGCCCGACAAGGTCAAGGAGGCCGTCAAGCCGCTGATCCCCGCGCAGAAGTTCGGGGACCCGGCGGACATCGCCGCGGCCGTGACGTTTCTGGCCTCGCCGGCCGCCAAGTATGTCACCGGTCAGGTGCTGGCGGTCGATGGCGGGTTGAGCATGTGATCCTGAGTTGTTAGGGAGGATATGCAAGTGACTGTTGAGGAAATCACGGACAAGGTTTTTTCGGTTGTCAGCGAGCAGATGGGCGTGAACAAGGCGGAGATCAACCGCGAGACGTCGTTCATCAACGACCTCAACGCCGATTCGCTGGACATCGTCGAGCTGGTCATGGAGTTCGAGGACAACTTCGAGATCAGCATTCCCGATGAAGAGGCGGAGAAGATCCGCACGGTGGGCCAGGCCATCGACTATATCGTGGAGCACCACAACAAGGGCTGATGTTTTACCCCGGTCAGGCCCACGTCGTGAGCTGGGTGGCTCGCCTCTCCAGAGGCGACGAAGGTACGATTGGCAAGTACAACCGAACCCCTTGAGCTAGAAGGTCAGTCGATGCAGAAGCGCCGCGTCGTCATAACAGGTATGGGGGCCGTGACCCCCCTGGGTGCCTCCGTGGACCTGTACTGGGATGGGCTGGTTTCCGCCCGCAGCGGTATCCGGCCCCTGCAGAACTTTGATTGCTCGAAGTACGCTTCACGGATTGCCGGCGAATGCCGGGACTTTGACCCGACGAAGTGGTTTGACCACAAGTCCATCAAGCGAATGGACCGGTTCGCCCAATTCGCGCTCGCCTCGGCCATCCAGGCGGCCAGCGATGCGGGCCTGGATTTCTCCAAGGAAGATCCGTACCGCTGCGGGGTCATCATCGGCTCGGGCATCGGCGGCATCCTGGAGCTCCAGGAGCAGCATGTGCGGCTTCGCGAGAAAGGCCCGTCGAAAGTCTCCGCTTTCACCATTCCCAAGCTGATGGTCAACGCCGGCAGCGGCAATATCTCCATCCACTTCGGGCTGCGTGGTCCGAGCAGCGCGGTGGCAACGGCGTGCGCCTCGGCCACGAACGCGATGGGCGACGCGCTGCGCAGCATCCAGCGCGGCGAAGCGGAAGTGGTCTTCACCGGCGGCAGCGAAGCGGCGGTGGTGGAGATTTCAGTGGCGGCCTTCAGCTCCATGCACGCCCTGAGCGTCCACAACGAGGAACCCGAAAAGGCCAGCCGCCCCTTCGACAAAGACCGGGACGGCTTCGTGATCGGCGAGGGCGCCGGCATTCTGGTGTTTGAAGAGTACGAGCACGCCCGCCGGCGCGGGGCCCGCATCTACGCCGAAGTGCTCGGCTTTGGCATGAGCGCCGACGGCGGACACATCACCCAGCCCGACGAGAACGGCACCTGTGCGGCCAAGGCCATGCGCAATTGCCTGGAAGACGCCGGCGCGAGCCTCGAATCCATCGATTACATCAACGCTCACGGCACCAGCACGCCCCTGGGAGACGTGGCCGAAACCAAGGCCATCAAACAGGTCTTCGGCGATCTGGCCCCGAAACTGGCCGTCAGCAGCACGAAATCCGCCACCGGCCACCTGCTGGGAGCCAGCGGCGGCATCGAGTTGATCGCCACCGTGAAGGCCATCGAACAGCGGATCATCCCCCCCACCATCAACCTCGAACATCCCGATCCGGAGTGCGACCTCGATTACGTGCCCAACCAGGCGCGCCAGCACCAGGTCCGCCGGGCGATGAGCAACAGCTTCGGATTCGGCGGGCACAATGCCTGCATTCTGGTCGGGCAGCTCGAGTAGGCCACAGGGGGCTTCAGCGAGGGCTGGTCGCCACGGAGGGTCTGCAGGCCATAGAGGACACAGAGGTCACAGAGAAGGGAATAAATGGCACCGGCTCCGGCCGGTGCTTTTTCCTTTTGGGGGCGGCAGGCCCTGCTATCCGGCGTCCTTCATCCGCCATTCCTGGCAGTTCCAGCACATCTCGAAGTTTCCCGGCACGCTCTCACCGCACGAAGGGCAGAGCCAGTCCTGCTCCTCTCCCCCGGCCGTTTCCTCCTGCCAAGCCTCCGTCAGCACGTGCAGGGCGTCAAAAAAAGAACTCCCGGGGCACTATCAGCCATGAGCCGCTCTGATGCACGCCATAGAGCTCCTGCATCCAGCCCACCTGAACGAGATAGGGTACTTGAGCGTCGTACAACAGACTGCGAATGGTGGTACCCAATCGCCGAGGGATGAACCGCGAGATGTCCACCCAGTCGCCCCTGGGCACCAGAGCCTCCAGATCGAATCGCTCGCCGCAGGACGGGCACATGTCGCCCTTAGCGCCGACCAGGTCCGTATCGCATCGCTCACAACGCAAGCTGAAGTCGGGCAGTGGACGCTCCCGTCCGGTAAAGGTCGGCTTACGCCGTTTCAGGTGATGGTCCGACGGGTCGGAGACGGCCAGCGGTAGTGTCGCGGGCGGATCGACGGCGTATGCCGCGTCCAGCAATTCAGCCAGCAAGAACGGATCGCCGCACTCGGGGCAACGGTCATCCAACAGGCCGGTCAGCGAGTAGCCGCATGTCGGGCAGGTCAGGCCCAAATCCGGGATGGGTCGATGAGCAGCCAACAGGGCCAGCAGGCTGAACTTCCGCCCGCAACTGGCACAGCATTGCCGCCTGAGCCCCGCCAGCGGCGCGCCGCAGTGCCGGCAGTGCAGCCCCCAATCAGGGATGGGCCCGTCGGTCAAGTCAAGCATGCAAGCATTCTACCACGCGTTTCCCGGGCAATTCGAGACGTTCTTCAGCAACCGGTCATCAAGTTGGCCACTCAGCTCAACCGATAACCGTAGTGATGAGTCAGATTCAAGCCGATATCGACGCTCTGCTCGCCCAAGCCACCGCTTTGGCCGAAGAGCCCCCCCCGCCGGCAGCCCTCCGGCCGGCCAAAGCCGCGTCCAGGCCGACGATCCCACCGCCCTCGTCGCCGGATGAAGACCCGGCCAGGATCCTCCGCCTGGTGGTTCCCGTCATTGTTCGTCTGGCCGAGCGAACCATGCCGCTGGAAGACATCATCAACCTGGGCACCGGGGCCATCATCGAGTTCGACAAGCCCGCCGAGGCCGAGCTGGACCTGATGATCAACAACAAATGCATCGGCACCGGCCAGGCGGTGAAGGTCGGTGAGAACTTCGGGCTCCGCATCACCAGCATCGGCTCGGTTCGTGACCGCATCGAGGCCCTGGGGCCCAAGCGATCCGCCAAGTCGACAAAGCAGGAAGCCGATAGAGGGGAAAAAAGGGGATAGCCGTAAAGGGGAGAGGGACAAAGGGGAAAAGGCACCCGGCCAACAGGCAAACCGGCATCTGACAACCTTCCGTGGGGCACCAGCGCCTCGCCGGTGCAGAGAGCCAGGCATCTTGCCCCCTGAATCCACCCGGGGGGCGGGCATCTTGCCCGCCTTGCTGAATCCGAACGGTGGGCCAGCGTTTGGCACGGGAAACGGCCCGGTTCCGCACACCCGTAGCGCCCGGGTTCCGCACCAGCCGTTTCTCCCCTGTCCTGTTCTCGTGTAGCGCCCGGGTTCCGTACCGGCCGTTTCCGCCCGCGTGGCGACAAGCAGGCTAACCGAAAGCGGCCGCAGTCCCGCAGTTGCGCCAATGTCACCATGCGGCCGGCCCCGCCAAAACCGGCCATCGCTCTCTGCCCCCCTGGCCGCCATGCATCGCGCCCGCCGTCCTTCTCGGCCCCTCCTTGACGTCTTCCGGACCCTCGCCCGATAGTATCTTCATGAGCTTCCTGCCTCCCGATCACCCGGTTTTTCGCGGCCACATTGGCCGGCGAATCCGGTATTACCGCCAGCGGCTCAATCTCACGCAGACGGAGCTGGCCCGGCGGGCCAATGTGAATCAGGGCTTTTTGAGTGAAATCGAGCGAGGCCGTCGGAAGCCCTCCCCCTCTTCGCTCCAGGCACTGGCGGTGGCGTTGGACGTCCCTCCGGCCGTGCTGATCGGCGAAGGCCCGGACCATGACACCCCCCAGCCGCTGGTGACCCGCGCGTTGCCGCTTTATGAAACCATCCCGACCACATCCCCCACCACCCCCAGCGAAGAGCAGCTTGAGATGTTTCCGGTGTTGCGGCATCTGTGGGCCGAGGATCGCTACTGCCTCCGGCTATCGTTTGATTCCATGGAACCCACGCTCAAGCCCGGAGACATCATCCTGGTGCAGTATCGCCCGGGAGTGAATCCACAGCACGTCCAGGGCCGCATCTGTGCCTGTCTGCTGGAGGGCGTGCCCGTGCTGAAGCGCGTCTACGTCGAGCGTCGGGACGACGTTCTGCTGATTGTCCTGCGCGGCGACAACCCGGAGGTGCCCCCCACGCTGGTCGATCCGTCCAGCAGCTTTTCCATCCAGGGCGTCGTCACCCATCTGGTCAGTCGTACGCTTTGACCCGGGCAATGCGAGCGCACAAGTTCCGGCGGCCGGAACAGGTATTCCTCGTCAGGCGCGCCAAATTCTGCACATGCGTCACCTGGATGGCACAGGTCGCATCTGAGGCCTAATTCTCCACTACAACCGTCGTTTTCGTGTGTTGGTGCCGGTCGCCGGCGAGCCGATAAGTGCTCAGCGGGTAGAAGCGTGCAAGCTCTTGCACAATCAGCGCGAGCGTCGGCAGCATCCCAGCCCTCTGCCGGCAACTGCCGTGGAGACATAAAACATGCATTCTCAAAGACTTGAGACAATCAGAAAAAAACCCAGCAACTTTCCGAGCTGTGGCATGCCATCTGCTCAATAACGGGGCAAGAGGAAAGGGAAAAGCAAGTGATTATGTCCCCGACTGAGCAAGGACAGTGGTTTCGCTTCCGGTTGCGCGATGTGATTTGCCCCGAGAAAGAGCAGGCCATCTCGCAGATCACGCCGGAGCTGGAGGTTACAGGCAGGATCGTATTCCTGAGCGACTCCGGCAACGAGGCTAAGAAATTTGCTGTCATGGAAGTTAACGGGTTGAACGTGCCGCTGGTGGTTCCAGTAGAGCGTCTGACGCCGACCCGGGACTTGCAGGAGGAGACAGCGGGATACCGCGATTTGCACGAAACAGGACACCCTTGGTAATTGCGAGGGGATTTGCACTATGAACCTCCAATCGGAGGTGGAGAGGAAAAGCATACTCACGACGGCAAGCCTGAGACACTGGCCGTTGTGACCGGGATCTACGGGTTACGCTAGCCGGTCTGAAGGCGGACCGGCGGAAACAGTCTCTCTCTCCCCCCCAAGCTTGGGTTGCTTTTCCCCAAAAGGAAGCAACCCTCGCTTGGAGGTGGAAAGGCGGTGCTGCAAGGGTGCAGCACATTACATTCTCTCCCTCCCAGGCTTGGGTTGCTGACCAGCAACCCTCGCCTGGGACTGGAGTTTTTGGGGCTCTGCCGCCGGGTGCACGGCACGGCGACAGCAGAGCCGCTCCGGACGGCCAATCTTCAAGTCTTTTTTTTGCACATACTTACGTCTAATCCAGTCCACGGCCGAACCAGCCCCTCTGAATTTCAATCGTAAGCCTTTGCATTCACGAAGCTTAGCGATTGAAGAGGTGATCCGGCCGCCTGTGAGAAAAAAGCCTCAGTCTGTTTTCGATAGGATCTTGAATGCCGAAACTCTTTATGTTAGGATAACTTGCGTACAAGAGACCCCGGGTGGGTCACGTGTGGGGGTCTCTGGGCAAGCGAGTTGGAACGTCGGCTGTTCTCGATACCTCTCCTGGTGCTGGCATGCAGACGATTACAAAGAAAGAATTGATCGATCGGATTGCCGAGAAGTCGTCGCACAAGCGCGTGGTGGTGAAGGGCATCATCCAGATGTTCCTCGACGAGATCATTGATGAGCTTGGCCGAGGTAACCGCTTGGAGTTTCGCGACTTCGGCGTTTTCGAAAGCAAGCTGCGGGCAGCGCGAACGGCCCAGAACCCCAAGACCCTCGAACGGGTTTCGGTGCCATCCAAGCGCACGGTCAAGTTCAAGGTTGGCCGGTTGATGAAGATTCGGCTGGCGCAAGCCAGTACGACTCCGGAAAAAGCCGAGCAACCCCAGAGCTAAATCGCTCGGATCGGAAACGATCTCCATTTCCTCCAGGGATGGGTTTCCTTCCAACGGTTGGAACGCCTGATTCCCACTCCAGATTCAGCGTTTGCGGCGCGTTCGGGTCCAGACCGCCTTGGCGGCATGGCCGCGGAAGCCTGTTGCCCTGATCCACTTTTTTCCGCAGGCGCCGCATCGGCCGCGATGACAGTTACTTACGACAAGCTGCAGATGCGTCGGGTGCTACACAGAGCCACCGGTCTGAAATTCGGGCATTCACTTCGCTTGACGGGCAGAGGTGATGACGATACATTAGCTAGTCGAGATTGAGTCTCAATTACACGCCACAGCAGAAGGCGAAACCAGAGGACTCGATCGCACCGGGCCGAGCGCCCGTTGATTAGCAGGAGCGGCTCTTTGTTACGCACCACTGTACTTCCCATGACTGTAACTCGCGAAGGTGAAGAGGTTCGCATTCACGCGGTTCGCGCGGATGAGCAGCAGACGCAGCGCCTGCGCGAGCTGGGCGTTCTGGAAGGTCGCACGATCAAGGTGATCGCCAATCACGACCCGCTCATTTGTCAGATCGGCGATTGCCGGTTCGGCGTGTGCCGGCGGCTGGCGCGGTCCATCCTCGTGGAGCCAGCACGGCAGTCGGCCTGATGACAACAATCCCCTTGGACAGTTTGAACGCAGGCGAGCAGGGGCACATCACCGGTTTGGCGGGGGCCCCGGATGTGCGCCGCCGGCTGATGGAAATGGGGCTCACGCCCGGCACGCTGTTGCGGGTCGTGCGCTTTGCGCCGTTGGGTGACCCGATCGACATCGAAGTTCGCGGCTATCATCTCAGCCTGCGCAAGCACGACGCCCGGCAGATCATGCTGCTGAGGCAATAACCCGGCGCGGGTTGGAAGCAGGAAGCACGAGATGTCTATCTGCGCAGCGGATCCATCTGTCTCCGGTGGACAGAGGATCTTCACTATTGCCGTCATGGGGAATCCCAATTGCGGGAAGACCACCCTCTTCAATGCGCTGACCGGCCTGCGTCATAAAGTCGGTAATTATCCTGGAGTTACGGTTGAAAAGCGGGAAGGCGCGGTTTCGGGCGAACCGTCGTTGCGCCTGCTGGATCTGCCCGGCACCTACAGCCTTTCGGCCCGCAGCCCGGACGAACAGATTGCCCGCGACGTGCTGCTGGGATGTCTGGAGGACACGCCGCGCCCCGACGGCGTTCTGATCGTCATCGACGCCACCAATCTGGAGCGGAACCTGTACTTGGCCAGCCAGGTCCTCGAGCTGGGTCTGCCGGCGGTCATCGCCTGCAACATGATGGATCTGTTGAGAGAGGCCGGCCATGAGCTCGATATCCGCGAGCTGTCCCAACGGCTGCAGGCACCAGTGATCCCAACCATCGGCCATCGAGGCGTCGGCATCGATAAGCTGAAAGCCGCCCTCCGCGACCTGTGCACCGCTCAGCGGTCCGTCAACCGTCCTCGACAGTGGTCTCTCCATGAAGAGTTGGAAAAAGAGGTCCGGCATGTCGCCGCGGCGATGACGGCGAGTGGCTTCGCCAGCCCCGAGGGGGCGAACGGCGCCGCGTTGCTGTTTCTGAGCGAGAGGGAACTGCCGGCCAACGATCATCTGCCATCGCTGGTGAGCCATTCACTGAGCGAGGCCCAGGAGCGGTTGCGGGTCCATCCCGAGCTGGACGTCTCGCTGGAGGTCACCGCCGGCCGGTATGCCTGGCTGGGCGAGCTGGTGGATGCCTGCCTGAAGCGCTCGGAGCGCAATCTGCACGGCGCCACGGACAAGCTGGACCGCATTTTCACCCACAAGGTCTGGGGGCTGGTCTGCTTCGCGGCCATGATGGGCCTGCTGTTTTACAGCATCTTCGTCCTGGCCAGGCCGCTGATGGGGCTGATCGAGACCGGCGTGGAGGGATTGCAGCAATTCACCGCCCGGCACCTCGCGGCCGGCCCCTTGCGCGACCTCTTGACTGACGGCGTCATCGCCGGCGTGGGCAACGTCATTGTCTTTTTCCCGCAGATCTGCATTTTGTTTCTGTTCATCGCCCTGCTGGAAGATACCGGCTACATGGCCCGGGCCGCGTTCCTGATGGAGCGGATCATGAGCCGGGTGGGCCTGCCCGGCAAGAGTTTCATCCCCCTGCTGTCGAGCCATGCCTGCGCGATTCCCGGCATCATGGCCACGCGCGTGATTGAGAATCCCAAGGACCGGCTGGCGACCATTCTCGTCGCACCGCTGATGAGCTGCAGCGCGCGTCTGCCGGTGTACACGGTGCTGATTGCGGCCTGCCTGCCGGGCAACCCATGGACCAAGGCGACGGTGCTACTGAGCATGTATGGCCTGGGGCTCATCACCGCCCTGACCATGGCCACGGTGTTCAAGAAGACGATCCTCCGCGGCCCAACGCCGGCGTTCATCATGGAGCTGCCGCCGTACCGTGTGCCCCGGCTCTCAGCGGTTCTGTTCGTGATGTGGGATCGCAGCAAGGTCTTCCTGACCCGTGCGGGAACGATCATTCTGGCGATCACGATTTTGTTGTGGGCGGCAACCCACTATCCGCAGAATGCACAACGTGCCGCCCACTATGAGGCCCAGCGTGAAGCCGTCCTGGCCAGCGGCGCGGCCGATGCCGAGAGTCGCCTCGAAGCCATCGCCCGCGAGGAGGCGGCCGATCAACTTCAGCACAGCTACGCGGGCCGCCTGGGCCGGCTGATCGAGCCGGTGATTCGGCCGCTGGGGTATGACTGGCGGATCGGCATCGGCCTGGTGGCCAGCTTCGCCGCCCGCGAGGCTTTTGTGAGCACCATGGGCGTGGTCTACGGCGTCGGCGAGGCGGACGAAGCGACGCCATCGCTCCACAAGCGGCTGCGCGAGGCGCAATGGCCGGACGGACGGCCCCTGTTCACGCCGCTGGTCGCGGTCGGCTTGATGGTCTTCTACGTGCTGGCCTGCCAGTGCGTGAGCACCATCGCGGTCGTACGGCGGGAGACGAACAGTTGGCGCTGGCCGGCGTTCCAGCTCGCCTACATGACGGGGCTGGCGTACATGGGGGCCCTGCTGGTCTATCAGGTGGGTTCGGCGCTGGGCATAGGTTCATGAAGTTTGAAACTGCCGCCTGATTTCTTTCCGACGTAACGTGCATTGACCTGCAAGAACGTTGAAATCATCGTGCGGGAAGAGGCTTGACCCGCGGAAGAGGCCCCGGCTGGTCCGCCGGCGGCCCTCTTTGCCGGCCACTGGATAGCCACCGGGCAACGTGATAGACTTGTTCACCTCACGGGCCGTTCGGATTCCTGCCGAACGGCTCTGTGCATTGGACCCCCAGGAAGGATTCGCACCCCCTACAGGGTACAAACAAAACGCGAGCGGCAACAGTGAGCAAGCAGACCCCCCAATTACCAATGAACAGAGAGAATCCCCCCTCGGACGTGATCGTCATCGGCGGCGGCATCGTGGGCATGTCCACGGCCTGGCAGCTTGCCAAAGAGGGCCTGAGCGTCACCATTCTGGAACGCGGCCGATGCGGCCAGGAAGCCTCCTGGGCCGGGGCCGGCGTGCTGCAGTGCGGCAACTGGCATCGCCGCGACCCGCTGGTCGTCCTGCTGCGCGAGAGCCTGCGGCGTTATGACGCCTTCACGGCCGAGCTTCGCGAGCAGACGGGCATCGACCCCGAGTTCATCCACTGCGGCAGCTTCGAGCTGCTCTTCGAGGACCAGCAGTATCGCATGGCCGCCAGCGAGGTGCGGGCAGCCGAGAGCTATCGTGAGACGTACGGCCGGGCGGTGCTGGAGCTGCTGCCGCCGGAGGAAGCGCGTAAGATCGAACCCAACATCAGCGCGGAAATTCTCGGCGTCAAGGCCAACTCGGTGAACTGCCAGATTCGCAACCCCCTGCTGGTGGCGGCGGTCAAGACGGCCTGCCTGGCGGCAAAGGTGCGGATCGTCGAGGACTGCTCGGTCCGCGAGATTCTGCGCGACGGCGACAAGGTCACCGGCGTGAAGTCCGACCAGGGCACGTTCAGCGGCCCGAACGTGGTTCTCGCGGCGGGCTCGTGGTCCTCGCTCATCGAGCGGGAGGTCGGTCGGCTGGTGCAGGTCTACCCGGTTCGCGGCCAGATTGTGCTGCTGGAGCGGTCGCCGCGGCTGTTCACGCACATCGTCGATCGCGGCAAATGCTACATGGTCCCCCGGCTGGACGGGCGGATCGTGGTGGGTGCGACCGAGGAGCACGAGACCGGCTATGACAAGCGCAACACCGTCGAGGGGCTGAACCATCTGCTGACGCTGTGCCAGAAGCTGGTGCCGGCCCTGGCCGGCGTGCCGGTGGTGCGCACGTGGGCCGGTCTGCGGCCGGGCACGCCGGACCGCGGCCCGTACATCGGCGCGGTGCCGGGCTGGCGCGGGCTGTGGTCGGCTACCGGCCACTTCCGCAGCGGCCTGATTCTCGCCCCCATCACCGGCCAGATCATGGCCGACCTGATCATCCGCGGACAGACGCCGTGGGACATCAGCCGGCTTGCTCCCGGCCGGGAGATTACGAAGGGCAAGCCGATGGTGGAAGATCCATCGGGGGCGTGATGGTCGGTTGTCAGTGGTTCGTTGTCAGTTGTTGGGTTGGTGGTCCTTTTGTCAGTTGTGAGAGCCGGCGGATGTGTCCGATCGGTCGGATCCGACAGATCGGTCCGATCAGTCAGCACAACTGACCAAAGAACAAAAGACCCAGCAACTGACTACTGACAAGTGACCACTGACAAAACAATTCATTTGCCCCGCGCGGGCACGTTGATCTGTATGACCTCATTCATGCTCCCGCTGCGGAAGCCACGCAGGTCTACGGTGACATACTTGTAGCCGAACTCGCGCAGGGTCGCGTCGATTTTGCGCAGCATCTCCGGCTGAAGGGCGTCGGTAATCCGGTCCTGGGGCAGCTCGATGCGGGCCAGGTTATTGTGATGCCGCACCCGGCACTCGCGGAAGCCCAGCGAGTGAAGAAACGCTTCGCTGCGCTCGATCATCTTGAGCTTTTCGGGAGTGATGGTCTCGCCGTACTGCACCCGGCTGGACAGGCAGGGGCTGGCCGGCTTGTCGAAGATGGGGATGCCCAGCTTGGCGCTCAGATAGCGGATGTCCTCCTTGGTCATGCCGGCCTCGGCACACGGAGAGCGCACGGCATGCTCGCTGGCCGCCTGAATGCCCGGGCGCCAGTCACTGTAATCGTCGGCATTGATGCCGCTCAGGGCAGCGTTCAGACCGTACTCCCGGATGAGGTTGTCGAGTTTGCCATAGAGCTCCGACTTACAGAAGTAACAGCGGTTGGCCGGGTTGGAGGCGTAGTTGGGATCCTTCATCTCCTCGGTTTCCACGACCACGTGCCGGGCTCCGAACTGTTCCGCCAGCTTGCGGGCTTCCTCGAACTCAGCCTCGGCCAGGCTGTCGCTCTTGCCGGTGACGGCCACGACGTTCTCCGGCCCCAGCGTGTCGATCGCAACCTTCAACACGAACGTGGAATCCACCCCCGCCGAAAACGCCACCGCCACGCGCTTCAGCGAGCGGAGAATCTCTTTCATCTCTTCCAGTTTCTGCTCAGGTGTCATAACCGCCTCCGGCCTTTCGCAACATCGTGGATTATTATATGGTTCAGCGGGCCGGGTACCAATCATGGAGAACCAGGGGTTAGGGACGAGGGGCGAGGGGGAGGGATTAGGGATTGGGAACGAGGGGTGGGCCGCCTTTTCAGAGGTGGGTTCACGATTTCGTGCGATCGATGCGGGCAGGATGGATTTCTCGGATGGCAGTGCGAGCCTTTGCGGTTGATGATCGGCCCAGTGTCGAGGCGGTAATTGCCGCCCTCGCGCAGCGCCCGACCCCCGCTGTCCTGGATAGCGCCGAAGCCGGTCCAGGCCGGGGCCGCTACACCATCATGGCGTTTGATCCCGTCGAAGCGCACTCGTGGGACGCCGGCGGTAAAGACCCTTTTGAGGCCATGCGGAGCCACCTGGAGCGAACTGTTGCTTCCATGCCCCAGGGCGCCGGCATGTGTACCACGGTTCAAGAGCCGTGGCACACACCGGCACAGTTCCTCGGCTGGATCGGCTACTTCGCGTACGAGGCCGGCCGGTACATCGAGCGTCTGCCAGACCGGGCCTGCGCCGACATCGGCCTGCCGGTCGCCCGCTTTGCCCTCTACGACACCACCGCCGGTCACGACGCGGTCACCGGCCGATGGACCGTGGGGGCGGCAAGCGAGAGACAGGTGGCTCAATGGCGGAGCATCCTGGCAGGCGCCCGGCCGGTGGAAATCACCGCCCCCCCGCCGTCCGGGGCCGTCACCGACAATATGACCCGCGAGCAGTACCTGCGGCAGGTGGCGCGGGCTCGCGATTACATCGCCGCCGGCGATATCTTTCAGGTCAACTTTGCCCGGCGAGAGACGTTCGTCCTGCGGGAGCCGCCGTGGCGGGCGTACCTGCGACTCCGGCGGGTGAACCCGGCCGCCTATGGAGCCTTCCTGGCCTGGGACGACGTCGCAATCCTCAGCGCCTCGCCCGAGCTGTTCCTTCAGCTTCGCGGACGGGAGGCGATCAGCCGCCCCATCAAGGGCACCCGGCCCCGCTCAAGCGACCCAGTTCTCGATGCGGCCTTGCGGGCGGAACTGGCCAGCAGCGCCAAGGATCGGGCGGAGCTGGCCATGATTGTCGACCTGATGCGGAACGATCTTGGCCGGGTGTGCGAGTACGGCTCTGTCCGCGTGGTTCCGCAGCCGGACTCCGTCGCTTACCCTTACGAGTTGGAGACGCACCCGACGGTGCACCATCTGGTCGCCACGGTGGCCGGCCGGCTCAGGGAGAGTTGCGATGCGATCGACCTCGTCCGGGCTTGTTTCCCGGGCGGGTCCATCACCGGCGCCCCCAAGGTGCGGGCCATGGAGATCATCGACGAGCTGGAGCCCACGCAGCGGAGCGTGTATACCGGCTCTGTGGGAATGTTCGGACTGGATGGCTCGATGACGTTGAATATCGCCATCCGCACGCTGATCGCCGCGAACGGGCGGATGCATCTGTACGCCGGCGGCGGCATTGTGGCCGATTCCGTTCCGGAGGATGAGTACGAAGAGACGAGGGCCAAGGCCCGCGGGATGCGCCGGGCATTGGGAGTAGAAAGCAGCCACGCGCACACGGAGAGTGAAGTGTGAGAGATGGAGAGAATGCGGGGAGCCCCCCTTTCTCTTTGTTGCTCCATCTCTCCTTCTCGGTATCTTTGCTGCCTGTCCTGGCATGTAGATGGAGCCATTCATGAGCGAGCAGGTTTATCTTAACGGCGAACTGATCGATGCGACGGCGGCGAAGGTGAGTATCACCAACCCGTCTTTCCAGCATGGGGTGGGGCTATTTGAGACGCTGCGGACCTATGACGGTCGGCCCTTCGCCCTGGACCGTCACATCGCCCGCATGCGCGACTCGGCCGGGAAGCTGGACATGCCCCTGGCCAACGTCCTGGACGAGGTGCCGGCGGCGGTGGAAGCGGTGATCATCGCCAATGCCCTCAAGAACGCGCGGCTTCGCTTCACGGTCACGCCGCCGGGTACGCACGAGGAATCACCCCGCCCGACGCTGCTGGTCATGGCCCAGGAGACGACCGGCTACCCGCCCGAGCTCTACGAAGCGGGCATGACCGTCTACGTGGCCGACCGGTTCCGGCAATCGAACCAGGATCCGCTGGCCGGGCACAAGACCACCTCTTACTACCCCCGGCTGGTGGCCCTGCAACTGGCCCGGTCCAAAGGCTGCGGCGAGGCCATCTGGGCCACGCCCTCCAATTACCTCGCGGAGGGCAGCCTGAGCAACCTGTTCATCGTCAAAGCCGGCCGGCTCAAGACCCCGCCGGTGGACACGCCGATCCTTCCGGGCATCACCCGGGCCATCGTGCTGGAGCTGGCAAAAACCGAAAACATCCCCGCCGATGAGGCCCCCTGCACGATCAACGATCTGCTGGATGCGGATGAGGTGTTCCTGACCAACGCCATCATGGAGGTGATGCCGGTCACGCGCGTGGAGCGCCGGGCGATCGCCAATGAGAAACCCGGGCCGATCACCCAACGACTGCGCGAGGCTTATCAGAAGCTCACTTCGCAGGCTTGAGCGGTTGTGACAGCCGGGTGTGTTGGGCAATCACACCCCGCCTCTGACCGTTGACAACCAGCCAGCTATCAGTCGCGCGTGGCCACGCGCTCCACCTCCTCAAGCGTGGTCACCCCCTCCACCACCTTTCTGAACCCGCTCTCCTGGAGCGTCTGGTAGGTCCACTCGCCCGCGGCCCGGCGGATGTCGTGGATGGTTCGCGTGGTCATCAGGGCGTCGCGCAGGTTGTCATTGAAATTAAGCATCTCGAAGATGGCCGTCCGGCCCCAGAACCCCACGCCCAGGCACTTGCGGCAGCCCACCTGCGTGTAGATGTGGTCGATCTTCTTGTTCTCCATCTTCATGGCGATGAGCTGGCTGGGACGGGGCCGTACCGCGCGCTTGCAATGCGGGCACAAGACGCGCACCAGCCGCTGAGCCAGGCACAGCGACACCGAGTTGGCGATCATGTAGGACTCGACGCCCAGGTCCAGCAGCCGGAAGATCGAGCTGATGGAATCACGGGCGTGCAGCGTGGTGAACACCAGGTGCCCGGTCATGGCCGCCTGCAGGGCCGTCTTGGCCGTTTCGTGATCGCGGATCTCGCCCACCAGGATGACGTCGGGGTCCTGGCGCAGGACCGACTTGAGGATGTCGCTGAAATCGTGGCCTCTCTTCAGATCCACCTGGATCTGCGTGATGCCGTTCATGTGATATTCGATGGGGTCTTCGATGGTCACCACGTTGCGCGAACGGCAGTCGATGGAGCGGATGCAGGTGTAGAGGGTGGTGGTCTTTCCGCTGCCGGTCGGGCCGCTGACGACAATCATGCCGGCGTCGAGATGGCAGACGGAACGGATCTGGGTGAGCATGAGGGCAGACAGCCCCAGGTCCGCCAGCGTCTCCGGCAACACGGCGGTATCCAGGATGCGAATCACCAGCTTTTCACCGTGGTGCGTGGGGGTGAACGACACCCGGCAGTCCACGCGCCGGCCGACCACGACGGTGAAGCTGCCATCCTGGATATTCTTGCGCCCGGCGATGTCCAGGTCGGACAGGATCTTGACCACACCCAGCACGCCCCGGCCCACGGCCGCGGGCAACAACACCACGGGCAGCATCTTGCCATCAACGCGGAAGCGGACGGCGTATCCTTCACGCACGGGGTCGAAGTGCAGGTCCGTCGCGCGGGTGCGAAAAGCCCCGTAAAAGACCAGCCGAAGGGTGCGGACGGCCTCGCTGGAGGTTTCCAGGTTCGCGGCCGTATGCACGGATTTGCCGTGGCAATCCACCAGCGAAACCGCTTCCAGGGGAAAGCCCGGGTCGGTGCCGGCGGTTCGCAGGTTATTGAGGTCCCGCCGGGCGTTGGCCATGATGCGCTCGGGAGTCAACCCCTCTTCTTCCACGTCGATCAGGGCCCGCAATGGCTTGTCGTCGTCATCCACGACGTCTGCGACCGGCACCGCCTCCTCGTTGTCAACCATGGTTTCGGCGGGGCTGGCCGGCTGGGCCACCGGGAGGGACTCCGCATAGATCCGCAGGGTGGTCTTGCCGATGGTGAAGGACTCGCCGAAGGCGATCTCGACCTCGCTGACGCGTTTGCCTTTAACCTTGGTCCCATTGCGGGAATCCAGGTCGCGCAGCAGGTAGCCGCCCACGCTGGGCACGAGAAAGCAGTGATGCCGGCTGGCCCGCTCATCTTCGATGACAATGTCGTTATCGCCCTGCCGGCCGATGGTGACCCGGCCTTCAGGCAGATCGATCGTTCGCGAGCCGGCAGCAGTGAGAATCTGAAGCACCGCCATGCTGGAAATGATACACCATCACCGGCCGGACGGGAATCCCCTCAAACAGCGCCGGCCGGGTGAGTCCCCAAATCCAGGCTACGGCCGCGGGTGCGCAGCGATTTTATTGGACGGGAAGGGGAACCAGCTTCAAGTGTTTTCCCCCTGGCCCGTGCTTGCTTGAAGCCAAATTTGTATGCCAAATTTGACGATGAGAGAACTAACGATTCTCCGGTGTAAACGGGGGTCACGCGAGATGGCAGTCGACACGAGAGATTGCGAACTGCTGGACGCGCTGCTCGATGAGCTTGACATCAAAGCAAGACAGCAACATGTCGGGGAGCGATCCAGCGAGTATTGGGTATGCCAGCGCCGGTTCCCTCGCCATCCGTTCCGCACCGTGTGCAAGGTCCGTTTCCTGAACCCGGGGTCATTCACTATCGCCGAACTGCCCGGCCGGACCCGCAACCTTTCCCGCAACGGGCTTGGACTGATTGTCCGGCGGGTCTTTGAGTTAGGCGATCCGATCGAAGTGGAAGTCCAGCCTCCCAACCGCGCCCCGGTGTATATGGCCGGCCTGATTCGGTTTTGCCGTTATGCGGGACGGGGCTATCACGAAATCGGTCTGCAGCTCAAGGTGGCGAGCCCTGAGCCGGTTATCTCCAGGCAGCCTTCGGTCAGTCCCGAGCTCATCCAATGGCTGCGCGGCAGAGAGGATCTGGACCAACGGGCCGAGTCCGCCTGATCGGGATTTCCCCGCCGGCGGGATCTGCGGGGCATCGCTGTCACGCCAGTGCCAGATTGCGCAGCACCATCCCCGTGGATTCCGAGCGGTTCAGCGTATAGAAGTGAATGCCGTCCACCCCGCCACGGATTAATTCTTCACACATCCGGGTCGCCAGTTCGACGCCGTATTGACGTGCGGCCTCATCGTCATCGGCGTAGGCATCCAGTCGGTCCAGGACGCCGGGCGGCAACTTGGCCCCGCACAGGCCGCAAAAACGCTTGATTTGATGGGTGCTTAGAATCGGCAGCACCCCAGCCACGATCGGCACCTTCACGCCCAGCTTGCCGCGCAGGTAATCCCGAAATTCAAAGAAATCACGGTTGTCGTAGAAAAGCTGGGTAATGATGGCGTCGGCCCCGGCTTCGACCTTGGCGGCCAGCCGCTGCCAATCGAGGTACTTGTCCGGGCATTCCGGGTGACCCTCGGGATAGCCGGCGACGGCCACATCAAACCCGCCGATCTCCTTGATGAAGGCGACCAGATCCCGCGCCAGCCGGAACCCGTCGGCCGGCGGACGGAAATCGGCCACTCCTTTCGGCGGATCACCCCTCAAGGCCACGATGTTGTTGATGCCGTTGGCCCGGGCTTCCATCAGGTATTCGCGGATGGCCTCGCGGGAACCGCCCAGGCAGGTGAGATGGCTCGCGGCATCGATAGGGAACTCCCGCCGGATGCGGCTGAGGATCTCCATGGTTTTCTCATGCGTGGTGCCGCCGGCCCCATAGGTGCAGGTCAGGAATGCGGGCCGGAGCTTGAGCATCTCGGGAATGGCTCGCTCGAACAGGCGCACCTCGCCCTCCGGCGTCTTCGGTGGAAAGAGCTCGAATGAAATCACCAGTTTGCTGGAACGATGTAATTCAGAAAGCAGCAATCGAGGACTCCTGCGAATCGGCCCCTTCTTTCAGTGAGGTCAAGCTCAACCTCTTATCGTTTCCGGCTATGACGGCAAGTCAAGCGACACTTCTTGCCGGCCCGCAACTCAAGCTTAAGGCCGTACTGGGAACCTGGCAAGCCGTCCTGAAGCGTGTTCCCTCTTCCGCCCGGGGGCATCGCCGTGGCCTGGTCGCCGACAGCCTCATCCTGTGGAAGGACTGATAACCTTGACGCTGTCAGGCGGGAGCGCTAAGTACTCCAGGGGGCATTAACTCCAGGACCTCGCCCGACGGGAGGCCGTCAAACCATTCCAGAGGAGGTCATCAATGCCATTACTGCTCCGAGAAGAACTCAAAGGCCTGCTGGAGAACCCGCAGGACCCCAGCTTATCCATATTCGCTCCGATGGTTCAGGCGGGCCCCGAGACCCGCCAGAACCCCGTGCGGATCAAGAACCTGCTCCGCCAGGCGGAAGAAAAGCTCATTGATCTGGGCATGCGCGGCAACGAGGTGAGTGATTTTCTGGCTCCGGCCCGGAACCTGGTGAAGGACGCTTCCTACTGGCAGCAACAGGCCACCGCGCTGGTCATTTTCCGCAACCCGACGCTCTTCAAGGCCTATCGGCTGCCCCTGGACGTGGAAGACCTGGTGGTGGTGGGCAGCACCTTCCACATCAAGCCGTTGCTGCCGTTGCTGGCCAACGACGGACGGTTCTTTATCCTGGCCGTCAGCGAGAACGAGGCGCGCCTCTATTCTGCGACCCGGCACAACATCAGCGAAGTCCACGTGGAGGACATGCCCAAGAGTCTGGCGGAGGTGCTGAAGTTCGACATCATCGAACCGCGTCCACAATTTCATTCCATTGCCGCCGGCGGGACACTGACCGCCCGGCCCGGCGCGGCCCCGACCCGGGCCTGATGGCTTCAGGGCCACGGCGAACCCAAGGACCTCGCCAAGGAACACATCGAGCGTTACTTCCGCGACATTGACCGGGCCCTGCGCGACGTGCTGCAGAATGAGCGGGCCCCGCTGGTGCTGGCCGGCGTCCGCTACTTCCTGCCGATTTACCAGCAGGTTAACAGCTATCCGCACCTGATGAACGAGATCGTGGAAGGCAACCCGGAAAGGAACCGCAAGAGCCTCCTCGAACTTCACCGGGAGGCGTGGAAGATCGTGGAGCCGGTGTTCAAGAAGCGGCAGGAAGAATCCGCCGATCTGTGCCGGATGGCCATCAACCGTGGCAAGGGCTCAAAGGACATCAGCGAGGTGTTGCCGGCCGCTTTCAACAGCCGGGTGGACCGCCTGTTCGTTCCCACCGGCATGCAACTGTGGGGCTCATTCAATCCCAGCGACGGCGGGGTTCGGATCAACTACACGCCGGCCGCGGCCACCGGCGAAGACGACCTGCTCAACCTGGCGGCCTTTCAGACGTATCTCAAAGGCGGCATGGTCTTCGCGGTCAACCCGAACGAGATGCCGGTGAACAGCAACGTGGCGGCGGCGTATCGGTTTTGAGGGAGCAGAGGGGGCAGAGGACGCGGAGGGAATTGAACCGCAGAGACGCGGAGACGCAGAGAGGAGAATAGAAAGAAAGGGAAGAACAGAAGAATCGACGAAGGAGGTCAGAAGCAACGGGGTAGTGACCTCCTGGTCGTCGATCCTTCTCTCACTTTTCTTCTATTCTCAGCGTCTCTGCGTCTCCGCGGTTCAATTCCTCCGCCCCCTCCGCGTTCTCCGCCCGCTCCCAGACTCTCAATGCATCTCCGCCTCGCAGGTCCCGATTCCCGGGCGCAGGAAATTGAACTGCACGTTGGGGTGCTCGGCCAGCAGGGACATGGGTACGGAGGCGTCCGCAATGCCCTTGGCGATCATGAAGGTGGTCAGCCGCATACCGAAGGGGCTGTCATGCCAGCCGGGATGCCAGATGGAGATTTTCTCCGCCCGCCAGGTTTCCATCGGGCCGACGGTAATGGCCTTGTCGGGGACGCCGGGGATGTTCCCCCCGCCGGACGTGCGGGCATTCTGAACCAGGGTCAGCGGGTGCAGATCAACGATACGGGTGCCGAGCTTGCGGTACTCGGCCGGCGGCGGCGGGACATCGGTCCACGGGCCCTCGCGTTTGGGCGGGTCGTTGAACGCCCAGTGCTTGATCTCGCCCTGCCCGCCCTGCATGATCGCGCAGCGGGCAACATCCCAGCTCTTGATGTAGTCCGTCGGGTTGGCCTTGGGGAAGTGGATGTTCTGCCTGGGCATGGCCAGGTCCTTGCGGATCCGCCGGAAGCACAGGTCCATGTCCGCCTTGGCAAACGAGAGGGGATGATTCTCGGAAACCTCCCGGCCGTTCTCGTACCATTCATCCATGCCCCAGAAATGGGCATGGCGCAGGTTGAGTTCGAGGGCGTTGACCAGTTGGGCGACCAGCGGTAACTGCTCGGTCGGGCCGATCGGGCCGCAGATGCCCACCGGATCGTCGGGGGTGGCTTGGCGCCAGGCTTCAATGTACTCCAGGGCCTCGGCCAGGAAGAATTCGTCGCGCGTGTCGTACATCACCACCCGGAAGCCGTCACGACTCAGCCGGGCCAGATCGTCGGCGGTCAGGCGGGCCACTTCCTCGAGCAATTCCCTGGGCAGCGTGGTGTAATCCCACCAGCCGGGCGCGATTTTGCTGACCGGACGAGGGCCGGTCAACCGGTAACGGGCCTTGCCTCCCCTCCGGGCAGCCTTCGCTCTTGTCGCCTTTTTGCCTGAAGCTTTCTTAGCCATGTGATTCCCTCTTTTCACCAGGTGCGCTGTGCCGATCCACGCCATTACGGCCACAACGCGCGTATGCTAACTCGCTTCGCGGGGAAATGCCACCGATACTTGCAGTCGCCCGCGATGCTTTCGCTGCCCCGTTCGGATACAATTCAGCCGCCGGGTGGCGGCCCGGTTGAGCGGGATGGCGTGTGTTGCCTTCCGGGCGCGGGAAGGCCCAGTCGGCGGACAAGATGCGCCCCCCCACGCGACGGGCGCAACATCCAACGGCGAAACGCTCCCGGCGGTTACGGAACTGCTTCAGGCGCGAGGACACGAACATGGCGGACGGCAAGTTGCTGATCAAGGGCGGACGGGTGATTGATCCAGCCGCCGGGGTGGACCGGACGGCCGATGTGCTGCTGGCCGACGGCAAGGTGGCCGGCATCGACAGCAGTCTGTCCGTCCCGGACGCACAGGTGATTGACGCCAGGGGCCGGATCGTCTGCCCGGGCCTGATCGACATCCACGTTCATTTCCGCGAGCCCGGCGACGAGGACGAGGAAACCATCGCCACCGGCAGTGCGGCGGCGGTAGCGGGCGGATTTACCAGCGTGGCCTGCATGCCCAACACCCGTCCCGCGTTGGACGACGAGGCGGGCATCGAGTTCGTCTACCACCAGGCCCGCCGGGCCGACCTGTGCAACGTCTATCCCGTAGGAGCCATCACCAAGAACCGGGAGGGAGCCGAACTGGCCGAGATGGGCCAGATGATCCGGGCCGGCGCGGTCGGCTTCTCCGACGACGGCACGGGGGTGGCCCGAACGGGGCTCATGCTGCGGGCCCTCCAGTACGTGAAAATGTTCGACACGCCGATCCTGCAGCACTGCGAAGACCCGGACATGGCTGCCGGCGGGGTGATGAACAGCGGGGTCACGGCGGTCCGCCTGGGGCTGCCGGGCATGAACCCGATCGCCGAGGAGCTGATGATTCAGCGGGATTTGACGCTGGTCCGGGCCACCGGGAGCCGGTACCACGTGGCGCACATTTCGACGGCCCGGGGCGTGGAACTGGTGCGTCAGGCCAAGGCCGCCGGCCTGCCGGTCACCTGCGAGGTCTGCCCGCATCACCTGCTGCTTACGGAAGAGGCCTGCGCGACCTACGACACGAATTACAAGATGAGCCCGCCTTTACGCACCCGGGCGGACGTTGAGGCGTGTCTGCAGGGGGTGGTGGATGGGACCATCGATTGCCTGGTGACCGATCACGCCCCCCACGGCGTGCAGGAGAAGGAGCGGGAGTTCCTGGATGCTCCCTTCGGGATCATCGGGTTGGAATGCGCGCTACCGCTCTATGTCAAAGCCTTCATCGAGACGGGGCTGATGGACTGGCCGGGGATCATCGAGCGGCTGACGATTCGCCCCGCACGCGTGCTGTCGCTGGAAAAAGGGACGCTGGCCACCGGCGCCGACGCGGATGTGACCATTATCGATCCGAACCTGCGCTGGACCATCGACGTGCGCCAGTTCAAGTCCAAGAGCCGAAATTGTCCTTACCACGGCTGGGACGTGACCGGACGGGCCACGCACACCATTGTCGGCGGGAAAATCAAGTATCAACTAAATCCGTGAACGACCGGCTCAACCGCAATCCGACGGAATAGAGGCCCCGTCCGCGCGATTCGCAGCGCACGACAGTGGCCTGGTCATCCACCGTCCATTCGCGTTCCTCGTCCAGATCCAGGACGACGCCTACGCGCTGTCCGGGCCGGGGCACGGAAGCTGCCCGGGTCAGGAAACCGATGCCGCCTTCGCTGATGTCGTGCGTCCACCCGGTTTGCTCGACGCCGTCGGCGCACCAGCGCAGAGGGCAATCAAATCCGAGTCTCGGGTGCTGGCGGCGCTCGCACACGACACTTTTTTCCAGCGCATGGATCATCATTCACCCCAGGGTCGTCATTTGTGGTCGGCTCGCGCGGCGCAGGGCTTGAATTTCGAGTCTGCAAATTTCCGCTCATTCCGTGCGCGATATCGGGCGGGGCTGATAATAAGTTGATTGTTTATGCGTGTTTGAGGAACGCCTCATGCTGAGTTTCCGTTCAGGCGCGATAAAAGTGCTTAAATTGTGGAGAAAAAAGGACTTGACGGTTGGCCAGACACTAAACGTGTTGTATATTCCTAGTGGCAGTTGGATCCCCGCAAGACTCCCCTAAGCGACTGCCTGGCCGGGTAGGAGGCTCGGTTGGGAAACCTGGGTCGCCAAGCAATTGAATGGCGCGTGTGAGGTTGTTTTGGAAGGAAGCGGCATCGGCCGATTGGCCACCCTTTTATGGAGCAGGACATGGCAGTCATGAATGCTACCGAAAACCCGACGATGGAGACCATCGTCAAGAGGAGCAGAGGAGTCACCCCCGAGGTTCTGCCGCCGACCCCTGAACAGTTGGCGGCCTTAAGTGAGGCGGATCGTGACCTGCTGAACCACATCCTGCGGGAGCCGGTCGAGTACACCGATCATGACCTGTTTCAGGATCCCCGCGCCGAGAGCATGCTCTTTGGCGAGGGAACCCTGGAAGGGACGGACACGTGCTTTACGGAGCCGGCCGGAAGCGACCCTTCGCGCACTCCGTCCGGGGACAAGAACACACTGAGTTCCGCCCAGGAGATTCTCCTGTTCCAGCGGTTTAATTATGCCCGCATGCGGCAGGTGGAATTGCTGCAGGCCTACGCCGGACAACAGATGCCGCTGGAGAAGCTGCGCGAGTTGCTGGCCTGGTCGCGCCGGGCGATGGCGGCCCGTGGGCAGATCGCCCAGGCGAATATTCCGCTGGTGCTGGCCATGGCCAAGCGGACCCGGCTTAACGGCCTGGACTTCAACGAGCTGATTTCAGAGGGCAACTTCGCCCTGCTGCGGAGCGTGGACAAGTTTGATTGCTCGCGAGGCTACAAGTTCAGCACCTATGCCTGCCGGGCGATCCTCAAGAGCTTCTCCCGCGTGGCCATCCGCACCAGCCGTTATCGGGGCCGGTTCCCCACCGAGTTCGATCCGACGCTGGAGAAGAGCGATTTCGTGGATCGCAAGCGCGACGGGATCGAATCCGACTGCGTCGAGGAGTTGCGCGAAATCCTCACCGAGAATCGCGCTTCCCTCAACGAGATTGAACAGACTGTCATCCGTCAACGTTTCGCCCTTGACGAGTGCGATCCGCAGGCCAAGCCCAAGACACTCGAACAGGTCGGCGAGATGATTGGCGTGACCAAGGAACGTGTCCGCCAGATTCAGAACAAGGCCCTCCAGAAGATCCGCTCCATTCTGGAGGACAACTATCTGGCGGCCTGAGACCCCACAAGACCCTGTTTTGCACTCCACGTGAAACGGTCGGCGAGAAATCACCGGCCGTTTCCTTATTTGGGGCCCGGCCCCGGTGGCCGCGCTCCACCCCGGTTGCTGCCTCCGTGCCCCATTCGTATAATTCGCCATTCCAACCAGGAGAATCTCATGCACGTGGTGGTGAACGGCCGGGACATGGACGTAGAGGCCGGGAAAACCGTTGCGGCCCTGCTGGCCGATTTCCGGCTGCAGCCCAAGTATGTGGCCGTTGAGGTCAACCGCGAGCTGGTTCCGCGCCGGAATTTTGAGGCGACCCAGCTCCAGGAGGGCGATCATGTGGAGATTGTGACCCTGGTGGGAGGTGGCTAAATGCAAAAAGAAAGTCTCAAAGTCGGTCCCTTCGAGCTGCACTCCCGCCTGTGGGTGGGCACTGGCAAGTACGCCGATTTCGATGTGATGAACGCATGCCTGGAAGCCAGCGGCTGCGAAGTGGTGACCGTGGCCGTCCGCCGGGACGTGCTCACCCCCGAGGGCGGTCGCCGGGAACGAAGCCTGCTCGACGCGCTGGACACCCGGCGCTACATCATCCTGCCTAACACGGCCGGTTGCTTCAGCCCTGAAGACGCGATTCGCGCCGCCCGGCTGAGCCGCGAGCTGCTGGAAGGGCTTGAAAACCCCGGCGCCCAGTGGGTCAAGCTGGAAGTGCTGGCCGACAGGCGGACGCTGCTGCCCGACCCGGTAGGCACGCTCCAGGCTACCGAAACCCTGGTCAAGGATGGTTTTGCCGTCCTGGTCTACACCTCGGACGATCCGATCATGGCCCGGCGGCTCAAGAATGCCGGCGCCACCAGCGTCATGCCGGCCGGCTCGCCCATCGGCAGCGGTCAGGGCATCCTGAACGCCAACAACATCCGTATCACGTTGGAATACCTCAAGGAAAACGACCCCACCTACCCCGTGATCGTGGACGCGGGGGTGGGCACGGCATCGGATGTGGCCGTGGCCCTGGAGTTGGGCAGTGACGGCGTGCTGCTGAACACGGCCATTTCCGGCGCGAAGAACCCGCTGCAGATGGCCCACGCCATGCGGCACGCGGCGGAAGCCGGGCGGCTGGCGTACCTGGCCGGACGGATCCCCAGGAAGCTCTATGCCACCGCGTCGAGTCCCACGGAGGGGGTTATTGCTCCGTCCTCCACCTCTTCGGAGGTGGCTCACCCGAGCAAGTGAGGCCGCAGATGCAGCGTCGCGCGCGAAACCGGATCTGCATCTGGCTGATCATTGGCGGCCTGCTCAACGTGCTCGTCTATACCGTCATCTACGGCGCGCTGGGCGGAGACGCCAAGAACGGCGGGCTTGAGTTGGTCCGTCAGCCGGACGGCTCCATGGAGAAGGTCTACTATATCGGCGGTCATTACCTGCGCGGCATCGGCGGCCAGCAGAAGCAGGTGCCTGCCTGGGAGTGGTATTACAGCTATCTCCACTCCATCTCCATCTGGCCCACCCAGGCGGTCATGATCATCTCCATGCTCATCCTGGCCCGGCCGCACATCATCGCCACCATGCGCGAGAACACCTGGATTCGCGGCCCCACTTTCATCACCGTGGCGATCACCCTCACGACTGTCCTATACTCGGCCATGACCATCTGGTTCATCATCCAACTCATCCAGGATGTGACCGCCGTCTGACGAGGGAACTGTGAGTCTGAGAGTCGCCGATGTCCTGGGTCCAGAGGGTCTGGTCGCCCGACGGTTGAGCGGCTACGAACACCGTCCCGAGCAGCTTGAGATGGCCGCCGCCGTCGAACGCGCGTTCGAAGAGGGCCGCCACCTGCTCGTCGAAGCCGGCACCGGCGTCGGCAAGAGCTTCGCCTATCTGGTCCCCGCCATCAGCCGGGTGACATCCGAAAGCGGGGCGCGCGTGCTCATCAGCACGTACACCATCGCCCTCCAGGAGCAGATCATCGGGCGGGACATTCCCTTCCTGCGGTCCATCTGGCCGGATGAGTTCACGGCGGTGCTGGTGAAGGGCCGCTCGAACTACGTCGGATTGCGCCGCCTCAAGCAGGCCGCCGAACGACAGAACCTGCTGTTTTCCACCAGTCAGCAGATCGACGACCTGTGGCGCATCCGCGACTGGGCCGGCCGAACCGAGGACGGTTCGCTGTCCGATCTGTCCCCATCGCCCGATCCCGGCGTGTGGGAACTGGTCAAGAGCGAACATGACAACTGCATGGGCCGCAAGTGCGAGTTCTTCAACCGCTGCTTCTACCAGCGGGCGCGCCGCCGGGCCGAGAACGCCCAGATCCTCGTGGTGAACCACGCCCTCATGCTGTCCGACCTGGCCCTCCGCCGTCAGGGCGCATCCATCCTGCCGGACTATCAGCTCGCCATCATCGACGAGGCCCACGGCTTCGAAGGCGTGGCCGCCGAGCACTTCGGACACAGCATGTCCAGCCGGCGGGTGAATTTCCTGTTGAACCGCCTGTACAACGAACGCACCCATCGCGGGTTCCTGGCCAGCGTGGGCGATGAGAAGGCGATCGAGGCCGTGGCCAAGGTGCGCAAGGCTGCGCAAAGCTTCTGGCGCGACGTGCAGGACTGGCACGCAAAAAATGGCCTGCCTAACGGGCGGATCACCGAGCCGATGGAAATCCACAACGGGATCGGCCGGGCGTGCGGGGAGCTCATTTCCGATCTGCGCAAGATCCGCCGGGAGCTGGATCGCGAGGAGGACGTCTTCGAGCTCTCCAGCCTCATGGATCGACTGACGGCCATGAACGAGGAGCTCGACGCCCTGCTGGCCGAGCCCAAGCCCGAAAACGTCCGCTGGCTGGAAGTCACCGCCGGCCGTCATGCGGACGTCTCGCTGAACGAGGCCCCCGTGCTGGTCAACGACGCCCTGCGCGAATCGCTGTTTGCCAACCTGCGTAGCGTGGTGCTGACCAGCGCCACGTTGAGCGTCGGCCGGCAAGGCGGCTTCGCCTATGTCCGCTCCCGGCTGGGACTCGACGAGGCCGACGAGCTGCAGCTCGGCTCGCCGTTCAATTATCGCGAGCAGGCCGAGCTGCACATCGAGATGGGCCTGCCCGATCCGTCGGACCAGCGCGCCTTCCTGCCCGCGGCGGCGGAGGCCATCGCGCGGCACGTGCTTGCCACCCGGGGCCACGCTTTCGTTCTATTTACCAGCTACGAGATGATGAACCAGGCGGCCGCGCGCCTGGCCGACCGCTTTGCGGAGGCCGGCTTGAAGCTCATGGTCCAGGGCGCGGGCCTGCCGCGCACGGCCATGCTCGAGCGTTTCCGCGGCCAGCCGGGCAGCGTCATCTTCGGCACGGACAGCTTCTGGCAGGGCGTGGACGTGCCCGGCGAGGCGCTCATCAACGTGATCATCGTCAAGCTGCCCTTCGCCGTGCCCGACCGCCCCATCATCGAGGCCCGCATCGAGCAGATCCGCGCGGCCGGCGGCAACCCGTTCATGGACTATCAGCTTCCCGAGTCGGTGCTGAAGTTCAAACAGGGATTCGGCCGGCTGATCCGCACGCGCACCGACCACGGCAAGGTGGTGGTGCTCGACCCGCGTATCAAGACCAAGCACTACGGCCGGGCGTTTCTGGATGCCATCCCGCCGTGCAAGGTGATTGTGAACCGTTGATGGCTGGCATGGCTACGCCGACCGCAATTGCCGCCGGCAGTCCCGGCAAATCCACTGCCCCGAGTCGATCTGCTGGAGCGAGCCGAGCCGGCCGCAGCCCTCGCACAGCTCCACCTTCGAGGCGCGCATTTGCGAGACCCGGGCGGCTTCTTCGTTGAGTTCGAGGATGTCTTCGAGGAGTTGCGTCTGAAGCGAACCGTGGATGGCCCGGTCGCGCTGCATGGCCAACACCTGGCCGATCGCGCCCAGGAACAAAAAGCCCACCAGCCCCACCCCCGCCGACAAGGCCGCCCCCAGGTAAAGCTCATCGGGCTTAAACGGGTGCAACGCCTTGGACAGCGGCC
>JAAXZI010000207.1 GCA_012719955.1 Phycisphaerae bacterium
CAAGGAGACAAGGGGATTGAGGGGGTGGGGGAGAGATAGGGCGAGCGAAAGTGTGAGAGATGGAGAGTGTGAGAGTATGAGAGATGGAGAGTGGGAGAGACGGAGAGAAGGTGAGGGGGTGACAAGGAGACACGGCGACACGGCGGCAGGGGCGCCAGCTCGAAGCGCGGAGGAGTCAGAGCCCGAAGCGCAAGCGAGGGCTGTCTCCTAATCTTTCTCTTGCTCTTAATCGCTTCGTCGTTGAGAGAAAGAGTAAGATAAAGATTAGGACTATGAGTAAGAGCAGGAGAAAGAGCAGGATTAAGATTCCGCTCTCAATCCTGCTCTCGCCCTTTCTTCCTGAACCCTGAACCCTGAACCCTGCTTCAAGCTGGCTCGCCGTGGAAGGCCTTGAGGTACAACCCCTTGATCTCCGAAATCAGCGGATACCGTGGGTTGGCCCCCGTGCACTGATCGTCAAAAGCCAGCTCCGCCAACTGGTCCACCTTGGCGTAGAACTCCTCGCGCTTCACGCCGGCCGCCTCGATGGAGGCCGGAATATCCAGCGTCCGACGGAGCTCCTCGACGGCCGCAATGAGCCGGTTGACCTTCTCGTCCTCGGTGGCGCCGCCCAGTCCGAGATGGTCGGCCACCCGCGCGTAGCGCTCCTTGGCGTAGGGGTGCGTATACTGCGGGAACGTCGCCATCTTTCGCGGCACGTCCGTCGCGTTGAAGCGAATGACGTGCGTGATCAGCAGCCCGTTGGCCACGCCGTGCGGAATGTGGAACGCTGAACCCAGCTTGTGAGCCATGGAGTGGCACACGCCCAGGAACGCGTTCGCGAAGGCCATGCCCGCGATGGTTGCGGCTGTGTGGACCTTCTCCCGGGCCTTCAGGTCGGCCGGGCCGTTGAGATAGGAGGCCGGCAGGTACTTGAACAGAAGCCGGATCGCTTCGAGGGCCAGTCCGTTCGTGTACTCGGTGGATACCACCGATACGACTGCCTCCAGAGCGTGGGTCAGCGCGTCGATGCCGGAAGACGCGGTCAGCCCTTTAGGCATGGTCAAGACCAGCTCCGGATCCACGATGGCCATGTCCGGCGTCAGTTCGTAATCCGCGATCGGATACTTGATCCCTTCGCGGTCGTCGGTGATCACCGCGAAGGGCGTCACCTCCGAGCCGGTCCCGGACGTGGTCGGAATGGCCACCATCCGCGCCTTCTTGCCCAGCGTCGGGAAAGTGCAGATACGCTTCATGATGTCCATAAAGCGCAGCGAGAGATCCTCGAACTTCACGCTCGGATTCTCGTACATGAGCCACATGATCTTGGCCGCGTCGATGGGAGACCCGCCGCCCAAGGCGATGATCACGTCCGGCTTGAACACGTCCATGATGGCCAGCCCGCGGTTCACGGTGGACAGCGACGGGTCCGGCTCCACCTGGTAGAACACCTCGCACTCGATGCCCATCTCTTCGAGCACGTCGGTGACCTTATCCACGTAGCCCAGCTCGAACAGCGGCCCGTCGGTCACGATGAAGGCCCGCCGTCGGTCCTGGAGCTGCCGCAGGGCGGTCGGCAGGCAGCCGTACTTGAAGAAGATCTGCGGCGGCACGCGGAACCACAGCATGTTCTCTCGCCGCTCGGCCACTGTCTTAACGTTTATCAGGTGTTTGATGCCCACGTTCTCGCTGACCGAGTTCCCGCCCCAGCTTCCGCAGCCCAGCGTCAGCGACGGCTCCAGCCGGAAGTTGTAGATGTCGCCGATCGCGCCCTGGGAGCTGGGCATGTTCACCAGCACACGCCCGGTCTTGAGCTTCTCGCCAAACACACGCTCCCGATCCTGGTTGCGCGGAGCGGTGTACAACACCGAGGTGTGCCCGATCCCGCCGAACTCCGCCAGCCGGACGGCCAGGTCGGTCGCCGCCTCAAAGTCTTTGGCCCGGTACAACGCCAGCACCGGGCAGAGCTTCTCATAAGAGAACGGCTCTTGAACGCCGACCTCCTCGACCTCCGCGATGAGCACCTTGGTGTCCGCCGGCACGTCGATTCCCGCCAGCTTCGCGATAGTGGCCGCGGACTGCCCGACGACCTTGGCGTTTACCTTGCCATCCACGATGATCGTCTTGCCCAGACGCTCCTTGTCCTTCCCGGTGACGATCACCGCGCCGTGCTCGGTGAACCCTTTGCGCACCGCCTCATAGACCGCGTCCACCGCGATCACCGACTGCTCGGACGCGCAGATCACGCCGTTATCGAAAGTCTTGCTCATGAGGATGGAGCTGATGGCCATTTTCAGGTCCGCCGTCTCGTCAATGACCGCCGGCGTATTGCCCGCGCCCACGCCGATGGCCGGTTTTCCGGAGGAGTACGCCGCCTTTACCATCCCCGGCCCGCCCGTGGCCAGGATCAGCCCGATGGCCGGATGTCGCATAAGCTGTCCGGAAAGCTCCACGGTGGGGTTCTCGATCCAGCCGATCAGCCCTTCGGGTGCTCCGGCCGCTTCCGCCGCCTCCCGCAGGATCTGGGCCGCCCGGACCGTGCAGCGCTTGGCCCGCGGGTGGGGGGCGAAGATGATCCCATTGCGGGTCTTCAACGCCAGCAGCGCCTTGAAGATGGCCGTAGACGTCGGATTGGTGGTGGGAATCACCGCCGCGATCAGCCCTATCGGTTCGGCGATCTTGCGAATCCCGCTGGAACGATCGTCCTCGATGACCCCGCAGGTTCGCTCGTCGCGGTATTTGTGGAAGATGTACTCCGCCGCAAAGTGATTTTTGATCACCTTGTCCTCGACCAGGCCCATCCCCGTTTCCTCGACGGCCAGCTTGGCCAACTCGATCCGGGCCGCGTTGGCCGCGATGGCCGCCTTGCGGAAAACCTCATCCACCTGCTCCTGGGAGAACTCGGCATACTTGCGCTGGGCGGCCTGGGCCCGTGCGATAAGCTGCTCCAGTTCGGAGACCGCAAGCTGGCCCTCGCAGCTGCGTTCTCCACTCTTGCTCCCGGCCAGGTCACACGACCGCACGGCCGGCGCTTCTTGCGTTTGTTCCGGCATAGCCGGCCTGTTCTTGCCGCTGGTTGCATGCTCAGCCGTTGCGATTTGCGCTTTCATGACCTCTGACGCTCCTTCGCGTAAAGACGAACAAAAAAACACGTCCTACCTGGATGCTAGCTGGCAAACTAGGTGCCACTTCGTGAAATATTTCACATGCTTTGTGATTTTTTTCACTAAGTCCTTGGCGAGACGAAAGATGGAATTTGGCGAGAGCCTTATGACTTTTTATAGCAATGGTTTACGAAGACTCTAGGCAGTGGCAAATGACCCCAATCCGGGGCTCCGACTGCGGCTTCTGACCAGTTCGAATGGGGGGGGCATTGGCCACAGGCATCCAACCCCGAGGGCCGGCCAGATGCTTTTTTCGGTGCGGCCGATAACGCACGCCTTTCGGGGGGGAGACAACACGCCTGCCGGTTGGGTCTGGCATTTTTTGCGTTGCCCCGCTATATTCTCGCGTTTTCAGTGTGCCGGAAGAGGCTCGCGCTGAATCGAGTCAACCAAGAGATAAGAGCAAGGTCTGGAGTTTACGATGGCAACGGAAGTCAAGCCGGGGCAATGGGTTAATGTCAAGGTCGTCTCGCGTCCGCGGGCCGCGGCGCGGATCAAAACGCTCACGAGGCTGTTCATGCAGGATCCGGCGGTCAAGAAAGAGCGTGCCCGCAAGAGCAAATCCCGCCCGATCGGCGAGCATCGTCGCGGGGGGCGGATGTGGAAGGATCGCCCCATACAACTTGCATCGGCCCCGATCACGCCCGGCGCGACCTACAGGATTTTCGCGTCGGTGGATGTGCTCAAGGATCTCAAGTCGGTGGCGTCGAACGTGGAAGTCACGCCGGCTCAATGACTAATGTCTAAAGAATGACTAAGCCCTAATGACTGAAGGTCCGCGCGGAGTGCGGCAGCTGCAGTGCACTCCGCGTGTTCGTTTTAGCCATTAGACATTTGGTCATCAGCGCATTCTTTAGACATTAGGATTTGGGCATTAGACATTCACCTTTCAAATCCCTTCTCCGCCACCTCAATCGCCCGCAGCAGCCCATTGGCTTTATTGATGGTTTCCTCGTACTCCGTGTGCGGCTGCGAGTCGGCCACCAATCCTGCGCCGGCCTGGACGAAGACCCGCCGCTTTCCACTGGCAGTCAGGCCGGGCATGATGACCATCGTCCGCAGGGCGATACAGGTATCCATGTTCCCGGCGAAATCGACGTAGCCCACGGCTCCGGCATACGGTCCTCGCCGGGTGGGCTCGAACTCGTCGATGATCTGCATGGCCCGCACCTTCGGCGCGCCGCTCACCGTGCCCACCGGCAGGGCGGCGCGCAGGGCGTCGAAGGCCGTCTTGCCAGGCGCCAGCTTGCCGCGAACATTGCTGCTGATGTGCATCACGTGGCTGTATCGCTCAATGGTCATCACGTCGGTCAGTTCCACCGTGCCGGGTTCGGCCACCCGGCCGACGTCGTTCCGGCCAAGATCCACCAGCATGATGTGTTCGGCCCGTTCCTTGGGGTCGGCGAGCAATTCGACCTCCAGGGCGCGGTCTTCCTCGGGCGTCTTGCCGCGACGACGAGTGCCGGCCAGCGGGCGGTTGGTGACTATGCCGTTCTCCACCCGGCACATGATCTCGGGTGACGCGCCCACCAGGGTCACCTGCGGGCTCTTCAGGTAGAACATGAAAGGCGAAGGGTTGACCACCCGCAGGGCCCGGTAGATGTCGAAGGGCTGGGCCGGGGTCTCGACTTCCAGCCGCTGCGACAGAACGACCTGGAAGATGTCGCCCGCCTTGATGTACTCCTTGCAGGCCTCCACGGCCTTCTCGAACCCGGCCCGGGTGAAATTGGCTGTGAACGGCAGCGTCGGGTCGCCCTGACGCTCAATATGCCCGATACGGGCCCGCTGGGGAGCGCTGAGCCGCTCGATGGTGGCCGCGATCCGGTCGCAGGCCTTCTGGTAGCCGCGCTCCACGCCGTCGGTATCCACGTGGGCGTTGCTGATCACGAGAATCGTCTTGCGCACGTGGTCGAAGACCACCATGTTGTCATACAGTCCGAACAACAGGTCCGGCAACTGGCGGTCGTCCTCCGGAGGATTGGGCAGCGGCTCGTAGTAGCGAACCACGTCGTAGCCGGCGTACCCCACCAGCCCGCCGGTGAAGCGGGGCAGGTCCGGGTTGGCTACCGCCTGAAAGGAGGCCAGCAGCTCCGACAGCCGGGACAGGGGGTCAGGGCTGGTTTCCTCCTTCAGGCCGTCCGGCCCCTGGATGCGGATCTGCTCCCGGGTGGCCTCGAAAGTCATAGTCGGGTGGGTGGCCAGGAAGGAGTAACGGGCAATGTTCTCGCCGCCGACTACACTCTCCAGCAGGAACGCGTGCGGGCTGTCTGCCGATAAAGCCATAAAGGCCATCACCGGTGTGAGGTGATCGGCCAGGAGCTGGCAGTAGACCGGGATGGTGTTGCCCCGCTGGGCAAGTTGTTCGAATTCGTCGTACGCAGGAAAGTATCGAGCCATGATGAGCTATGGTATCTGCCGGCCGGAAGGGCGGCAAATGGTGCGGGAGCCAGCATGTTAGAAACAGGCATGTATGAAGTTCGCGTGCAGGCCGGGTTTTCTGCCGCCCACCAGGTACGGCTCTACGATGGGCAGCTCGAACCGCTCCACGGGCACGACTGGCAGGTAGAGGCGGTCTTCCGGGGCCCGGCCCTCGATCGCATCGGCGTCCTGGTGGATTTTGTGGCCGTCCAGAACGCCCTGCGGGAGGTGGTGGCCGGTCTGAACCACACTAACCTGAATGAGGCGCCGCTCCTGGCCGGCCTGAACCCGACCGCGGAGCACGTGGCCCGCCGCGTCTTTGAACAACTCCAGGACCGGCTTGGCCGGGAGGCGCCTCTCACCGGCGTCTGGGTGCGCGAAGCGCCCGGCTGTATCGCGGCTTATACCGTTTCTTGACGACCGTGACCGGCATATCTAAGATTAAACTGATTAACCACAACAGATTAGAGCCTCGACGGGTAGATCCAAACAATGCTTTGCCAACACTGCAAAAAGCAGACCGCAACGGTTCATCTGACCGACCTGATAAAGGGCGAGAAACGGGAGCGGCATCTCTGTGAGACGTGCGCTGCCCAGGAAGGTGTGATTGTCAAACAGCACCTCTCCGTGCCCGATTTGCTGAACTCCTTCCTGATGTCTCAGTCGGGCGTCCAGGAGCTGGCCCGGTTGCGTTGCCCCGACTGCGGCATGACTTTTGTCGAATTTCGCAGCCAGGGCCTGCTGGGTTGCCCCAACGACTACGAGGTGTTCGGCGACGCGCTGGGCAGCGTCATCGAACGGGCCCAGGAGGGCAAGACCCACCATACGGGCAAAGGCCCCGGCCGGCCGATTGTCACCAATTCCATCGAGCGTGAACGGCTGAGCCTTCAGCGAGAGCTGCGCGAGGCCGTTGAAAGCGAAGACTACGAGCGGGCCGCCCAACTGCGCGACCGGCTTGCGGAGCTGCAATCCAAATGACCATTGATGATCTCATTAAAGCTCCCGGCGAATGGCTCCGGACCGGCGGCCCCATGGGCGACGTGGTGGTATCCTCCCGTATCCGCCTGGCTCGCAATCTTGCCAACCACCATTTTCTGAGCAAAGCCACTCTCCCTGAACGCCGCGAAATCGAACGGCTCATCCATGGAGCGATCACCGCCAGCGAGTTCGGCAAGACCACCTTCTACGTCAACATTGATCAGCTTGAGCCGCTGGATCGCCAGCTCCTCGTGGAACGGCACCTGATCAGCCGTCAGCATGCCGAAGGCGAAGGCAGCCGGGGCGTGGCCATTTCCTCGTCAGAGACGCTCTCGCTGATGATCAACGAGGAGGACCATCTGCGTATCCAGGTGCTGCGCCATGGAATGAATCTCGACGACGCCTGGTCGGAGATGGTCCGGGTGGACTCGGCCCTGGATGGGCTGGTGGAGTTTGCCTACCATCGCCAGTATGGCTACCTGACCGCCTGTCCGACCAACGTGGGCACCGGCCTGCGCGTCTCGGTGATGCTGCATCTGCCGGGGCTCAAGCTGACCAACGAGATCGAGAAGGTACTCCGGGCCGCCAAGGACCTTCACCTGGCCGTCCGCGGCCTCTATGGCGAGGGGACCGACGCCACCGGCGATTTCTTCCAGATCTCCAACCAGACCACCCTCGGCCAAAGCGAAGAGGAGATCCTCACCACCTTCCGTTCGACGGTGATCCCGCCCATCGTCAAGTACGAGCAGGAAGCGCGCAAGGCGCTCAAACGCGACCGCCTGCACGCCTTGGACGACAAGGTGTGGCGCGCCCTGGGCATCCTGGAAAATGCCCGGGCCATCAGCAGCGAAGAGGCCCTCTTCCTGCTGTCGCATCTGCGACTTGGCGTGACGCTTGAACGCATCAAGCACATCGACCTCGACACCATCAACGAGCTGTTCATCGGAACCCAGGCCGCTCATTTGCAGAAGCGTGCCGGCAAGAAGCTCGATGGCGAAAAGCGCAGCATCGCCCGGGCCGAATACATCCGCGAACGGCTCGCGAAGGCCAAGCCCCAGAGTTGACTTCAGCCACAGAGGACACAGAAAGTTGATGGTAGCGGCCGGGCTCCGTACCGGCCGCTTTCGTGTACCGGCGGACTCTGTGCCGGCCATTTCCAGTTGTGGCGGTCGGGCTCTGTACCGGCCGTTCGCGCCGTAGTGCCCGGACTCGCACCGGCCGTTTTCGCCGTAGCGCTTGGCCCCCGCACCGGCCGTTGAATTCCATGTGCCTGAAGGGCCGGCAGGGACGGCTCCTGCCACACCTGAATCAAACCTCCCCGGCGTTCACTTGCGGGGTTTGCGTTTCAACAAACGGTTCAGTGGCCCCGTTCAGCGCGGCTGCGTGGTGGCCGACGTCTGGCTGGGGGTACGGGACTGCGTCAGCGCCTGCACGTGGATCCTGATTTCCGCTTTTTCCTTCAGGTCCGTCTGGGCTACGATCTCGATGGGGGGCAGTCCGGACTGGAACTCCGGTTCACCCACGGGCCGGGCCTGCGGCGGCTTCCATCCACGCGGGATGTCGACCACCAACTTCCATATGCGGCCCGAGGGTCGCGGCGTGGCGCCAGCCGGCGGCGGAGGCTGCGGTACCTCCATCGCCTGGACTTTGATGGCCGGATCGGTCGCTGAGACGCCGGTGATCTTCATCGAACCCTCGCCGGTGTACCTGAGCATAATCTCGCGATGGAAATCCGCTGTCAGGGGCGTGAGCATGGCGATCGTAGGCGGCAGCACCTGCACGAGGGGCGGCACATAGATGCTCACCGGTACGAGAAATTCCGGCTCCTCCGCGAGCCCGGTCTTAAACTTCATCTGGACGTTGTTGAGACCCTCCTTGAGCTTGTCGCGGTCGGCGGAAACCACCAGCTCGTATTTCTGGCCTTGTTCGACCTCCTTCAACGTGTGGCTGAATGGCGACGGCTGGGTCGTGACCGGCTCCATCTTGAGCGGTGTGCTGGTGTTGTTGGTCAGCGTGACAGTTCTCGTGAGATCGCTGGTTGGCGCGAGCTGGCCGAACTGCGCTCCGCTTGGCGGCTCCATGTTGATTCGGGACTTGACCTTGCCGTGGAACTGAAGCGTGACCGAGCCGGCCTGCGGGGCGTTGGTCCGAACCAGGATGGTTTTGATGACATCGCCGTTAAGGCCGCGGGTGTCCAGCTTGGCGGCGATTTTGCCCTGGCCGCCCGGGAGGATCCGCTTGTCAAACTCGGCGGCGGTGCAGCCGCAGCTTGGTTCGACGGCGAGAAGCTCCAGCGGGCCATCCCCGTCGTTGTGAACCGCCCAGGTATGTTCAATGATTCGGCCGGACCAGACCTCGGGGAACTCATACACCAGTTGATCAAACCTGGCCTTGGGCGTCCCACTGGCAGGTGCGGTGGCCGATACGTTGGAGGGAGCCGGCCGGGTGGACAAGCGAGGGGTATCTGTCGCGCGCGAAGGTTCCGGCTGGCCATGAGCGGCGGTTGCCGGCAGCGCCGCCAGTCCGACCAGCAGCGCATGCCATGCCGCCGACCGAACCAGCCCGCACCACTGCCGCAGCCGTTTGTCGAGCAGTACAGGCAGCAGCGGGCGCGGCGCCACGGCTTTGGCGGGCGTCCCAGGGCCCATCGATATCGGATCATGCGTCAACGTCGGCTGGATTTCGAATGAAGTGGCCATGATCATCTCTCCGTTCACTGCCGATCTGTGCCCATCGGCGACTCCTATGACAGCAAGAACTGCTCAATGATAATCGCCGCGATGCCCGTAAGCGCACCGCCGGCGATGATCCCCGCGCAGATGGGCTCCTGATTCTCAACGATCACGCGGTGGCCCCAGGTGCCCACCTGCTTCCACTGCCGGCCGGCCAGCCAGAACACGAACGCGCCCAGGAACATCGCGAAGCACTGCGACCAGGGAATCACAAAGGCCAACCCCAGGCCCACCGCGGAGAGCGGGAAGCGGTCGCGCGTGATCATGCGGAAGACTTCCATCACGATCCCGAGCACGGCGAAGACGATGGCCAGCTTCACCGCGGTGGACGGCAGGTTATGAATGCCCTGGGTCAGAATCTCGGCCACCGCTTTCCAGATGGTGGCCGAGGGCATGGGATAGGTGTCCGTGACCAGACCGTCCACGCCATTCTTGAGAAAGACCAGGTGAAAGACGGGCACGGCCGCGCAGGCCCCCGCGATGATGCCCAGCACGTGGCCGACGGCCTGCTGACGGGGCTTGGCCCCCAGCATGTAGCCCGGCTTGATGTCCATGAGCAGGTTGGCGGCGTTGGAGGCCACCTCGCCGGTGATACCGGCGGTCATGAGGTTGGTCTTGATGTTACCGGGGGCCAGCACGCCGTAGGTAAGCTGGGTCAGCTTGCCCATCGCCCCGATCGGTGTGATCGAGGTCAACGCCGTCGAATTCACCGCGATCAGCGTGAACACGAACACCAGCGGGATGGCAATGATGCCCATCAGGTAGCTGACATCGAAGAAGCGATGGGCCAGGTATACGGCAATCCCCCCGACGATCGGAATGCCAATCGCGAACACGGACATGGGCAGTTCGATTCGCTTCATGGGGTCGGAGATCTGAGCCTTGCCCCCCAGCAGGCCGGCGAATGCACTGACGATCATCGCCGGCTTGGCGAAGAAGGCTACCAGCGAGGCGGTGGTCATGACCGCCACGCCCGGCCAGAGGGCCCACTGGGTGATCTCGCGAAAACCATAGTTCCCGGCCTCATTGGGCAGGATATGCTTGATCTCGATGGCCCAGGGAGCGAACAAAAGGTAGTTGATGCACGCCCCGACCAGCAGCGACACGCCGGTGCGTATGCCCATCAGCCCGCCGGCGCCGAACAACACGTGTTCCGGCTCCAGCGTTACGGTGAGCTGCTGAAGGGAAATGCCGCGGATGCGCGGCTGCCAGCCGGTGAGCGTATAAAACCAATTCTCCAGGTGCTCGGGGATGGTGAGCATGCCCAGTTTGACGCGTTCGAGGATGGCATGGTGCTTGAACAGCTCAACCAGCGCGGAGACGACTCCGGAGCCCACCAGGAGCTTGGCCTTGAGCAACCCGGTACGTGCGTCCGAGGTGTGCAGGGCGTCCATGACGATGCCGGCCGCCCGGCCTTCGGGGAAGGGATGCTGCTCATCGTTGATGAACCGCCGTTTCAGGGGAAACGCGAACAGGACTCCCAGGGTCGCGATGACCACGATCCAGATCCACGTGGTGAACGGTGGGATGATCGAGTTGGTCACCATCATGTAGGCCGCCAGCGACGAGATCATCGGCGCGGTCATGTAGCCGGCCGCCGTGGCGATCGATTGCATGGCGTTGTTCTCAAGGATGGTGAACTCGCTGGCCAGGCCCATCATCGAGAGTACGCGATAGAAGGCGAAGGCCAGAATGACCGAGGTGATGCCCACGCCCAGCGTCCAGCCGGTCTTGGCCCCCACGTAGAGATTGGTGAGGGACAGCAGGCCCCCAATGATCATACCGGTGAGCCCCGCCCGGATGGTGAGCTGCGGCATGTCGCCCCGGAATACGTTCTTGAGCCACCACTCGTCCTTCTCCTCCAGGGTCATGCTCCGGACCTGCTCCGGGCTAAGCTGCTGAATAGCCATGAATACTCCTGATTCTGTAAACCATCCGTGGGAACGGCTTCCCGCCGGCAATGGACAAGGCCACCAATCCCAACCCCCGACACATGCCGGCTGGAGGGCAAGAGCCCGAAAGAGAGGAGCGCAAGCAACCCCTCTCTCCTTCTCTCACACTCTCACACGCTTACACTCTCCATCTCTCTCCCATCCCTCAGCCTCTCAATCCTCTTGTCCCTCATCCCTCGTCCCTCGCCCCTCATCCCTCCCCACGTGCTGAGTATATACC